>CALZIG010000001.1 GCA_945787585.1 uncultured Gammaproteobacteria bacterium
CGTGTACGGACCCGTACGCACGGTGCTGTGGGCAGACGGAGGCTTCGGCCTCCTCTGACCCGATGCCCTACAGCTCTAAATTAACATTAGCATGCCATATGCGGTAGATACCCATGCAAGTAAGCAGAGCCCTATCCCAATCAAACCTACCGCGTTATTATAGTAAGTAATAAAGTGTCCTGACGAGCTCATAGGCATTCACTAAAACGGAAAATAACAATGCACGATGCCGACTACTTACCTCTTTTTATAATTGCTATTGTTGTTCCGGTGATATGGGCGATTATTGTCTATAATCGCTTCATTAAATACCAAAACATGATCGAAGAGTCCTGGAGTGGTATAGACGTAACATTGAAGCGCCGCTTCAATCTTATTCCGAATCTCATCGAAGCGGTTAAGCTTTATGGTAAACATGAGTCACAAGTTCTAGAAAACGTAACTCATCAGAGAGTGAGTTCTGAAGCTATGGCCGATCGTACCGAACATGAGAGTGCCATCTCACAATCCTTGCAAAATCTTCTGGCAGTTGCCGAAGCGTACCCTGATTTAAAGGCCAACCAAAATTTCCTCATGTTGCAACACAGTCTGAATGAGATTGAAAAGGAGGTTCAAACTGCCCGGCAACAATACAATGGCGCTGTACGCAGGCAAAATACGCTGGTGCAATCCTTTCCCAGCAACTTAATCGCCCGTCTATTTAATTTTCGATCCACCGAATATTTTTCGCTGGAACTCGCCACTCAACGGGAGTTGCCTAAGGTGAGTTAGTCGGTGAGTAGTAAGGCAGAATAATTAAAAGGCTTTATGCAGCATGCTACATGCCTACATGCTGCGCTTGCGCACTCTTAACATTATCATCCTCAGCCATGTATGAAATATGTGGATATGTCACACCCTTGAATGTCATGTTGTGACCACAAATCATACATTCGTGCGGATTCTCACCGGTTTTTTCGTTGGTGGGACCAACTTGTTGCATCATACCGTAGCCACACTTGTCACAGACATAATTGACCTCTACGGGCATAACCTTACGTTTTATTTCTGGCATCGCAACTCTCCCCGATCTATTGCTTCAACAAAGTATAGTCTAAGCTAGTCTGAATCTCTGTTGACAAGATTAAATCTTGAAATTAATTGTCACATTGATAGTGGTTTTTTTAGTTTCTAAATAACTTCATCAGACATTTATATAACCATTGTTTATACATTGATTTAGAAACATGAGTTGTTTGAAATATTAGCAGCTGAACTTCTTGGTGCTTAAATCTCCAAATATCTCTTATGTTTCGTATTGTTTATTTTCCGTGAGCATTTTCTATACTTAGATCATTGGGAGGGGTAATCAATTGATGTGCGAAGGGCAGTAATTGGCGATTTGCGTTCAGGAAGGAATGCGATGAAAAAGATTACTATTGTTGGCCCTGGCCGTGTCGGTGAATCGGCCGCCCAGATCCTTGCTAAAGAAGAGTTATGCCATGAGCTGGTGTTGATTGGAGAGTATTCAGACAGCACCCAGGGTATCGCTCTGGATATCCAGGAGACTGCACCGCTGTTCGGTTTTGATACCCGGGTGAGTGGCGCGGCGGACCCAGAGGCTATGAGTGGGTCTGATTTGGTGATTGTTTGCGCCGGTTCACCAAGAAAGCCAGGCATGTCGCGTGATGATCTTCTGGATGCTAACCTGCCGATCATTAGCTCAATTGTCGATAATGTTATGCGCTTTGCGCCTGATGCTATGTTGCTGATGGTGACCAACCCTGTGGATGTATTGACCTATCAGGTTTGGCGCCATTCCGGCTGGGATCGAAGGCGGGTGTTTGGATTGTCCGGTGTTTTGGACAGCACACGCATGGCAAGTTTTATTGCTCTTGAAACAGGTTTCTCAGTTAAGGACATCACAGCGATGGTATTAGGTGGTCATGGTGATGCGATGGTTCCGTTACCACGTTACAGCTGCATCAACGGAATCCCCATCGACAACTTTCTGAATGCAGAGACCATTGCACGTCTAGTCGAGCACACCCGCAAGGGTGGTGCCGAAATTATCGCGCTGAAGAAGACCAGTAGTGCCTATGATTCACCAGCAGCATCCATCGCAGCGATGGTTGATGCGGTTAGCCTCGATCGTCGGCGAATTTTGCCTTGTGTGGCGATCCTTGATGGTGAATACGGTGAACAGGATATTGCCATGGGAGTGCCCGTAGTACTTGCAGCAACAGGTGTGGAGAAGGTGATCGAACTGTCGTTGAGCGAAGACGAACAAACCGCGCTAGCAAACTCTGCGGCGCAACTGCGCAGCATTGTTGATAAGGCTGAAATCAATCTATAGGAGCAATTGCAATGCCAGATAGAGTGACTCTGACTGACAGCAGGAGCGGCAAGGTGATAGAGCTACCTTTGCTGCACGGGACACATGGCCCGCCTGTGTTTGATATGGGCCGATTGTATCGAGAGTTGGGCTATTTCACCTATGATCCTGGTTTTCTTTCTACCGCCAGCTGCCACAGTGCAGTTACTTTTATCGATGGTGAAGAGGGTGTGTTGCTTTACCGTGGTTATCCCATAGAACAACTGGCAGAACATAGCAGCTTTTACGAGGTCGCTTACCTTTTAATGAATGAGGCATTGCCAACACAAGCGCAGCTCGACAATTTCACCACACTTATCAGTCAACACACCATGATCAATGAGAGCCTGAAGAATTTCTATCGAGGCTTCAATCACGACGCCCACCCTATGGCAATTATGGTGGGCGTGGTTGGTTCTCTTTCAGCTTTCTATCACGACTCTACCGATATTCATAATCCAGCACATCGTGAGATTGCCGCCCTGCGCATGATCGCCAAGATGCCCACTATCGCTGCCGCCAGTTATAAACATTCAATCGGCGAGCCTTTTGTCTACCCGCGCAACTCATATAGTTATGCCGGCAATCTGCTGCACATGATGTTCTCAGTGCCCAGCGAAGAGTATGAGCTGGATCCGGTGGCGGAAAAGGCGCTCGATCTGATTTTTGTATTGCACGCCGATCATGAACAAAATGCCAGTACCTCCACCGTGCGTCTGGCCGGGAGTTCGGGAGCCAATCCTTTTGCCTGTATCGCCTCCGGCATTGCAGCCTTGTGGGGGCCAGCACATGGCGGCGCGAATGAGGCGGTGTTACGCATGCTGGAAGAGATTGGTGATGTTAGTAATATTCCAACATACATTGCCAGAGCCAAGGATAAAGACGATGGGTTCCGGCTGATGGGTTTTGGTCACCGGATCTATAAAAATTATGATCCGCGTGCCCGTATCATTCGTAATATGTGTCATGAAGTATTGAGCGAATTGGGAAATGAAAATGATCCACTGTTCGAGTTAGCGCTAAGGCTGGAGGAAGTTGCACTCAATGATGACTACTTTGTGTCGAGAAAACTCTACCCTAATGTCGATTTTTATTCTGGACTTATTTACAGAGCCTTAGGCATACCTATCAATATGTATACTGTGATGTTCGCAATCGCTCGCACGGTAGGTTGGGCTGCTCATTGGAAGGAAATGATTGGCGAGCCGCAGCAGCGTATAGGCAGACCACGCCAGCTTTATGATGGACCAGCACACCGCGATTACGTAGCCATCGAAAAGCGCTCATAAAATAGTTGCGTTTCGCTTTGCTTATACTTTGTAGAGTTGATCGAATTCAGAGCGCCTTATCTATAATGTTGGTCGATAACCCATCCAAGCTGGTTTGATTTTTATCGCGCCAGTACTGCTTTATTCCATCATCCCCTTTTTTCTCAGACCAGTTGATTAATGCATCCCGGTCGTCAAGATAATCAAATAAGGGCACACCCATGCCGCAGGAGGTTTGCACCAGGTCGATTTCAAGGTCAAAGATCTGGCGTGCCCCGGGCAATGGGGTGAAGTGTGGATAGAGTTCGGCCCACTGCGCATCGTTCGGGTGAATCACCTTGGCCTGGCCATACAGGCGCAGAATCACTGGACTACCCTCAAAGGCGCACATCATTACGGTCATGCGCGGATTTTGCTGCACATGAGCAGAGGTTTCATTGCCGCTGCCGGTGACATTGAGCCAAATCACGCGTTTGTCATTCAGTACACGCAGGCTGTCCATGCCCTTGGGCGAGAGATTGACCTTGCCCTCGCTAG
>CALZIG010000002.1 GCA_945787585.1 uncultured Gammaproteobacteria bacterium
CCGCATCGACGGTTGTAACTTCAAGATGACGTTGTAACCACGCTGGCACTTTATCGATCACGGCCTGACTACAACTTTTTTGTTGCGCAATCAACAGCCCCGAGCCAATCACCGCAGGATCATCATCCCGCACATCGGACATCAACAGGTTTAGCGCCGCACGCCCTTTCAGATAAGAGATTAGACGCCCCCCTTTGATTAACGACAATGCACGTCGAACCTGATTGATCTCATCGATCGCCAGTCCACTGCCCAATAACCAGCGGTTGATCCGTTGCAGTTCGTTAAGATTAATCGAGTCAGGCAACCGCTCAACCAGCGCCGATGCACCCCCTGAAATAAGAAAAATAAAGCGGGCATTCTTAGGGGCTTCATCGAGCAGTGTCAACAGATGCTGTCCTGCACTGAGACTATTTTCATCGGGCTGTGGATGACCCGCTTCGATCAACTCAAGCGGATAAACATCCATATTTAACCGGTTACCATAACCATAACGGGTAATGACAAGCGCATGTTCGATGCAGCTGCCCAGTTGATCAAAGGCCCCTTGTGCCATGCTGGCGGCTGCCTTACCAATCGCGATTAGATAACAGGGGACATCATCAGCAAAGCTATGCGTCGCAAAGTAACGCATGACAGCACGACGACCATTCACGCCGTCAATGGCCGCCTGATAGATCGTCAGCAGATGCTGTCTATCGATCTGCGTCATTATCGATAAATACTACAGCGCATCAAAACCGCGTTGCAGATCTGTTTGCAGATCTTCGACATCTTCAAGCCCGACTGCAACACGCACTAACCCCGGATGGATACCCGCGATATCACGCTCTTCATCACTAAGACGCCCGTGCGTCGTCGTCGCTGGGTGAGTGATCGTGGTTTTCGCGTCGCCAAGATTGGCAGTAATCGATACCAGCTCAGTGCCATTGATAAAACGCCACGCCTCTTCACGCCCACCGTTCAGTTCAAACGCCAGCAGACCACTGAAACCATCCTGCTGCTGCGCCGCCAGCGCATGTTGCGGATGCGATTCAAGCCCGGCGTAGAAGACCTGCTTCACTGCCGGGTTTTGCTCTATCCACTTTGCCAGTATCAGTGCGCTCGCACTATGCGCGGCCATGCGAATACGTAATGTCTCCAGTCCCTTCATGAACACCCACGCATTAAATGGACTCATGCTGGGTCCGGCAGTGCGTAGAAAGCCATAAACCTCTTCGATCAAATCACCATTACCAATTACAGCGCCACCGACACAACGCCCCTGACCATCGAGGTACTTAGTGGCTGACACCACCACCAAATCCGCACCCAGTTCCAATGGTCGCTGCAGCGCTGCAGTACAGACGGTGTTATCCACCACTAAAATACAATCTTTACGCCTGGCGATTTCGGCAAGCTTTTTAATATCCACCACTTCAGCCAGCGGATTTGAAGGTGTCTCGATAAAGAGCATGCGGGTATTGGGTTGAATCGAAGACTCCCAGCGATCAAGGTCACTCAACGGGATTGAACTATGCTCAATGCCAAACCGAGAGAGGTATTTATTAAAGAGTACCGTAGTGCTACCAAAGATCCCGTTTGACGAGAGGATGTGATCGCCCTGTTTTAGCAGTGCTGAACAGACTGCAGTAATCGCCGCCATTCCGGACGCCGTCGCGACACAACGCTCGCCACCTTCAAGCGAGGCAAGCCGACGTTCAAAGGTATTGACTGTCGGATTGGTAAAACGCGAATAGATATTACCTGGTTCTTCACCCGAGAATCTCGCGGCGGCCTGTTCGGCACTCTCGAAGACATAACTGGAGGTCACAAAGATCGGTTCAGACTGTTCACCTTCCGGGGTGCGTCGTTGCCCGGCACGCACTCCGCGTGTGCCCACGCCATATTCACTAAAGTCTTTTTCTGTCATTACCCCGTCCTCACGAAAACCTGTCTAAACAATTGGCGGATGTTCTCGCGTCCGGAAGCTAAAATCTCAGACATAAAAAAACCCACCAAGTCAAAAAAACTAAAGCAGGCTCTTCCCGCTTTAGCTGTATTTTTATGGCGCCCGCAAGCTGATTATCAAATCGGCGCCCGGTGGTTACCCACCGCTCTACTACCCGCATACCTTACGCCCGCACACCGTGGCTGTCAATACCAGCGAACCATCCTCGTGATCTGGTAACTACAGGAGTGCGGGCACGAGAGAAAACTCAGGGCGTATTATGCATATCAATCATATTGGCCTTTGGCTTATCGGCACCCTTCGCATTATCGGCACGAGATTTTTCCAGATGGCTGAGATACTCAGGTGTTACATCGCCCGTCACATATTCGCCATTAAAACAGGAGGTATCAAACTGTTCGACAGCAGGATTACCGGCACGCACTGCATCAATCAGATCATCGAGGTCCTGATAGATCAGTTTGTCAGCCCCAATGATTTCACACACCTCTTCATCAGTGCGATTGTAGGCAATCAGCTCCTCGGCCGCTGGCATATCGATACCGTAAACATTAGGATACCTCACAGGTGGCGCTGCTGACGCAAAGTAGACATTGCGCGCACCAGCATCGCGGGCCATCTGAATGATCTGATCCGAAGTCGTACCCCGCACAATAGAGTCGTCGACCAGTAAAACATTTTTACCCTTAAATTCGAGCTCAATCGCATTCAATTTCTGACGCACTGACTTCTTTCGCTGCGTCTGTCCCGGCATAATAAAGGTACGACCGATATAGCGGTTTTTAATAAAACCTTCGCGATAGCGCACCCCTAATCGATTGGCAAGTGCCAGCGCGGCAGTGCGGCTAGTGTCCGGAATAGGAATGACAACGTCGATACTAAGCTCAGGAAAATCACGTTTAATCTTATCCGCCAGTTTTTCACCCATGCGCAGGCGCGCTCGATAAACATAGATATCATCGATGATAGAGTCGGGACGTGCCAGATAGACATGTTCAAAAATACAGGGGGAGGAGATTGGATTTTCCGCGCACTGTTGTGTATGTAATACGCCATCAGTGGTCACGAACACAGCTTCGCCCGGCGCGATATCACGAATGCGTTCAAAGTCGAGCGCATCGAGCGCGACACTTTCGGAGGCAATCATATATTCATCACCCGCTTCCGAGGTGCGTTTACCAAAGACGATCGGGCGAATTCCGTAAGGGTCGCGAAAGCCTACGATGCCGATACCGGTGATCATCGCGATGGCCGCATACCCACCCTTGCAACGACGGTGCGTACTGCGTACCGCTTCAAAGATATCCTCTGCATTGATATGTAATTTGTTGGCGCTCTGCAATTCATGGGCAAAGACATTCAACAACACCTCGGAATCCGATTCGGTGTTGATGTGGCGCTTATCATCACGAAACAACGCCTCTTTCAGCTCATCAGCATTGGTCAAATTGCCGTTGTGCGCCAGCGCAATGCCGTAAGGGGAGTTGACATAAAACGGCTGCGCTTCAGCCGATGACGCGCAGCCCGCGGTTGGGTAACGCACATGGCCGATCCCAACATTACCGCGCAGGTTAATCATATGCGAGGTATGAAAGACGTCACGCACCAGTCCATTCTGTTTTCGCAGATACAACTTTCCGTTATCACAGGTCATGATCCCGGCGGCATCCTGCCCGCGATGTTGCAATACTGTCAGGGCGTCATAGATCGCCTGATTTACGTTACTCTTCTGGACAAGTCCGACCACACCACACATTAAAAAATCCTCATCAAAAAAATAAACTTGCTAGCCAATGCCATTTTCTACCGGACAACGATCAGCCGAATAGCAATCGACTGGATAGCGGTTGACTGGCTAGAGATCGACTGGCTGGCCTTTGATACTTTGCGTCACTGTTCCGGGCAGGTTTTCGGCAAGCCATGTCGCTATCTGTTCAAAATACCCCACCATAAATGAACTCGACCACACCGGCTCCGCCGCCAATGGTGAAATCCCACCTAAAAACACCACCACCACCACAATCAATCCGCCACGCAGGGCACCGAACACACACCCTAAAATACGATCAATCGCCTTAAGCCCGCTGAGGTGTACCAACTTCGCCACCAGATGATTCACCAGCACACTGATTATCAGCACACCGACAAACAACACTAAAAAAGCCAACGCATGCTGTAACCCTTCATGCGTAATAAAGCGCTCAAGAAACTGTGCAAAATCAGCCGAAAATCGGAATGCCGTCCAACCGGCCAGCACCCAGCCCAGCAGTGACATGATCTCTTTCACAAAACCACGAAAGACACTAATCAGCGTCGATAACAGGATGACACCCAGCAGTGCATAATCAAGCCATACTAATGTCACCGCTTCAACGCCCCATCTTATTCATATCTTGATTTTGTTTCACTGCTGATGCCAGATAACAAGCCCTTTCAGCCCCATCTCTTGCTGTAACTGCTTTTGTAAACGGCTCGCCTTGTCTTTGTCTGCCGCGGGCCCGACACGCACCCGGTAACTCACCCGGCCTTTTACCTTCACTCCATCGACAAACGCTGCATAACCGCGCTTGTTTATTTTATCACTCAGCCCCTGCGCATTTTTTTCACTGTCAAAGCTGCCCACCTGCACCGTCCACCCTTCACGCAATGATGTCACGGGTGTCGCAGCGGGGGCTGCAGGCTGCACTGCTTTTGGTGCCGATGGTTTCGATGCGGGTACTGGCGCTACTTTAGGCGCCGCTGCATCTGCGGCACGCTTCTGCTGCACCAGCTCATGTTGTTGCAACGTCTCTTCAACCGACCCCGCGGGATTGAGTCTCGGTACCTGTACCTGCGGTGTTTCATTCAAATCAAACGTTTCAACCCGAAAGTCTTTTGGTTTGGGGGGGATATTGGTGCCGTTTATCACCTGGTCGTAATCTTTGCGGAAATCGAGCACCATCGGCACAAAGATCACCGCCAGCGCCAGTAATACAATCCCACCCACAATACGCTGCTTAATATTGACTTCCTGCATTATTCCTTACAAATCCTGTTATTCCGGTGTCGGCGTCTACCATGCCGATCCAGTCTAATCTCGCCCTTCATCCGAAACCGGGATTTTACCTCAATTCTGCGCTCAGCACCCGCTATCGTGAAAAAAGGTTTTAGCCTCGGCTACCGTGTAAAAAGAGCCGAAAATGACAATTCGATCCCCCTGTATCGCATTTTTCAGTGCCGCCGCGGTGGCAGCGGCTACATTAACAAACGGTAGCGGCGCTAAATCCGCCATAGACAGCACAGAGGTGATCGCTGTCGCCGCAGCACCACGAGGGCAGACCGAGATGTCCAGACTCGCTACATACCACTTATCCACCACTGGCCGCATCGCCACCACCACCGCATCAATATCTTTATCCGCCAACATCGCGATCACCCCGTGCGTGCTGCCGCCACACGATCGAGCAGCGAGGGTGTCACTCAACACCTGTGCGCTGGAACGGTTATGCGCAACATCGAGCAGGCATTCGACCTCGGCAAATTTAGCATGCACGACACGTTGAAAGCGCCCTGCAATCTGAACCTGTTTTAGACCGCTTTCGATCGCGGTTAATGCCACAGGAAAACGAGGCTGCAACAGTGTGACTGCCATCAACACACCTGCAGCATTCTGTAACTGAAAGGCGCCGGACAAGCCAGGCAGCGGGAGTGCATCATAAGATTGAGATGCGCTGTGCCAACGCCAGCTGCCATCATCGACCGCATCATTCAATGCGTAACTAAACTGATCATTCAAACTATAAAGTGATGCGCCAATCTCGGTAGCATGCGCAACCAGACTGCGTGCCGGTGATGGCTCGGCACAGATCGCCGGTCGCCCTGTTCGATAGATGCCTGCCTTCTCGCGCGCAATGGTCTCTCGGTCATTGCCCAACCACGATTGATGATCGATATCAACCATCGTCACCAGTGCGACATCCGGCTCCAGTGCATTGACCGCATCCAGTCGCCCCCCAAGCCCCACTTCGAGAATCGCGAGATCGACATTGGCCTGCGCAAAGATCACAATCGAGGCCAATGTGCCAAACTCAAAATAGGTCAGGGGTACTTCATCGCCGCCGCGTGTTCGTGCCTGCTCTATCTGTGCAAAGGCATCACACAGCGTCGCATCATCGCTCATCACACCATTAAGTGTAATCCGCTCGTTATAACGCTGCAGATGTGGAGAGGTGTACGTACCCACGCGATATCCGGCCGCAGTATAAATCGACTGCAACATCGCGGCGCTCGATCCCTTGCCATTGGTGCCCGCGATGGTGATGACGGTAAAGTCAGGCGTTAGCAATTCCATCCGTTGCAACACCTGCAGCACGCGCTCAAGCCCAAGTTCAATCTCAGCCGGGTTGAGCTGCTCCTGCCATGTTAACCACGCATCAAGCGTATCAAAGCGCATACGATTCAGTCACGACGATGACCAGTTAGCTTAATGACAACGCGATTCAGGAAGAGAGCGGAATAGATATTTGATCCGTTTGCAGTGACGGTGTGGTCAGGATCGACAACAGTGATGCCACACGGTCACGCATCTCCCGTCGATCTGCAATAAAGTCGACCGCACCGTGCTCAACCAGAAATTCACTGCGCTGAAAACCGACCGGCAGTGTCTCGCGCACCGTCTGCTGAATCACACGCGGCCCGGCAAAACCGATCAACGCCTTGGGTTCCGCAATATTAACATCTCCCAGCATCGCCAGACTCGCCGACACCCCCCCCATAGTAGGATCAGTCAATACTGAAATATAAGGGATACCACGGTCACGCAGCTTCGCCAATACCGCGCTGGTCTTGGCCATCTGCATCAATGAAAAAAGTGCCTCCTGCATGCGCGCACCACCACTGGCCGAAAAACAGACCAGCGGGATATTGTATTCAAGACTGGCATTGGCGGCCTGCACAAAACGCTCGCCAACCACTGAGCCCATCGAGCCACCCATAAAACGGAATTCAAAGGCGGCGGCCACCAGTGGAATGGTCTTTACCTGCCCCATCATTACGATCAGTGCGTCGGTCTCATCGGTATTTTTTTGTGCCAGGGTCAGACGATCTTTATATTTCTTGGAGTCGCGAAACTTGAGGATGTCCACCGGCTGAATATCAGCGGCAAGTTCCATTCGAGGCTCTGCATCGAGAAAACTTTCGAGGCGACGGCGCGCACCGATGCGGCTGTGATGATCACACTTGGGACACACACCGAGACTGCGCTCCAGCTCGGCACGATAAAGAATCTGATTACAGGCGTCGCATTTGGTCCACAGCCCTTCAGGGATCGAACGCTTTTTACTTGTCTCTGTTTTGATCTTCGATGGGATCAGTTTTTCAAACCAGCTCATATCTATTTACCTGTTCCAAATAGTTTCGCAAACCAGCCCACCTTTGGCGGGCCTGCATCCATCGCAACACGCATTTCGCACAGCAGTGTTGCAACAGCCTCGTTAATCTTTTCGGGTGACTCGGCATTCTCAGCGACACGATTGACCACCGCACTGCCCACCACCACGGCATCCGCCACTGCTGCGACACGCTGCGCTGTCTCTGCATCACGAATACCAAAACCGACACCGATCGGCAGCTCAGTGTGTCTGCGAATCTGCGCTAACTTGGCATCCACCGCCGCGACATCGAGATTGGCTGCGCCCGTTACACCCTTCAGTGAAACATAGTAGACAAATCCGCTCGCTTCGGCGCAGATTTTGGCGACGCGCTCATCAGTCGTGGTAGGGGCCAACAGAAAGATCGGATCGATCTCGACCGCCTTCAGTACTTCGACCAGTGCACCCGCCTCTTCCGGCGGCATATCGACCGTCAACAGGCCATCGACACCGGCCTCGGCAGCCGCAGTCGCAAATGCCTGATACCCCATAATCTCAACCGGGTTCATATAGCCCATCAAGATCACTGGGGTGGTGCTGTTGGTGTGGCGAAACTCGCTCACCATCGCCAGCACATCACGCAGACTGGTGCCGTGTTCCAGTGCCCGCTCACACGCCTTTTGAATCGTCGGCCCTTCGGCCATCGGATCGGAAAACGGCACGCCGAGTTCCAGCAGATCGGCGCCCGCCTCGACCATCACATGCATCAGTGGCACGGTCACGGCCGGGTTAGGGTCACCTGCGGTGACAAAAGGTATCAGCGCCTTTTTATTCTCAGCCTTGAGCGCAGCAAAACAGGCTTTAATTCTGCTCATACCGTGATCCCCTCAAGTCCCGCCACAGTATGAATATCTTTATCACCACGCCCAGAGAGATTGACGATGATGGTCTGATCTTTGCGCATCGTCGGCGCCAGCTTCGCGGCATAGGCAAGCGCGTGGCTCGACTCCAGCGCCGGCATGATCCCTTCTATTTTGGTCAGATCATGGAACGCCTTTAGCGCCTCGTCGTCGTTGACTGCGACATAGTTAGCGCGCCCGATATCCTTGAGCCATGCATGCTCCGGGCCGACGCCGGGATAATCGAGCCCAGCCGAGATCGAATGGGTCTCGATAATCTGGCCGTTATCATCTTCGACCAGGTAAGTGCGGTTACCGTGCAGCACGCCGGGGCGCCCGGCACATAGCGGCGCGGCATGGCGCGGGGTATCGATGCCATCACCTGCGGCTTCGACGCCGTACATCGCGACGTCGCTATCTTCAATAAAGGGATGAAACAGACCAATCGCATTCGAGCCGCCACCAACACAGGCGATCAGCGCATCCGGCAGTCGCCCTTCTGCGGCCATAATCTGCTGCTTCGCCTCGCGGCCGATGATCGCCTGAAAATCGCGTACCAACATCGGATAAGGGTGCGGCCCCGCCACGGTACCAATAATATAAAAAGTGTTATCGACGTTGGTGACCCAGTCACGCATCGCCTCGTTAAGCGCATCCTTCAAGGTCTTCGAACCGGATTCAACCGGCACTACCGTGGCACCCAGCAGTTTCATGCGATAGACATTGAGTGCCTGACGCTTCACATCTTCCGCGCCCATGTAGACCACACACTCCAGCCCCAGACGGGCAGCGACGGTGGCCGATGCAACGCCGTGCTGGCCGGCACCGGTCTCGGCGATAATACGTGTCTTACCCAGATGCTTCGCGAGCAACGCCTGACCGATGGTGTTATTGACCTTGTGGGCACCGGTGTGATTGAGGTCTTCACGCTTAAGATAGATCTTTGCCCCGCCGAGCATGTTGCTCCAGCGTTCGGCAAAATAGAGCGGCGATGGACGACCGACATAATCCGCCAGATCTCTGTCCAGTTCGGCCTGAAATCCGGCATCATTTTTCAGCCGCTCATAGGCGGCGGTCAACTCATCCAGCGGCTCGATTAAGGTCTCGGCGACAAAACGTCCGCCGTAAACGCCAAAATGACCACTGGCATCTGGTAAATCTGCTACTTCACTACTCATTGAATCTCACTTATAAATAAATATTATTAAAGATTAAAAGAGAGAAAGGTGAAAAGATTGCGGTTTACTTTTAATCTTTCTCTCTTTTAATCTTTCTATTCTTCATACGCCGTTCACCGCTGCGACAAACGCCGATATCTTACCAATATCTTTAATCCCTTTAGCTGCTTCAACACCACCACTGACATCAACCGCATAGGGGCGAACCTGCGCCACTGCCTCACTCACATTCTGCGGGGTCAGACCACCGGCAAGAATTATAGGCTTTTTCAGCCCATCAGGCACGGCTTGCCAGTCAAATACCTCGCCAGTACCACCCGCAACACCCGGCTGATAGGCGTCAAGCAGAATGCCCTGCGCATCCCGATAGCATGCCACCGTCGCTGCAACATCGAGCCCCGGTGCCATGCGCAACGCCTTTATATAGGGGCGTTCATATCCACCACATGCTCCCGCCGGTTCATCGCCATGAAACTGCAATAAACCCAGCGGCACATTATCCAACACCTCACGAATCTCATTATCGCTGGCATTCACAAACAGGCCGACTACGGTGACAAACGGCGGCAACGCGCCCACAATCGCCTGCGCCTGCGCGATGGTCACATGGCGCGGACTCGGCCCATAAAAGACCAGCCCAATCGCATCGCCACCCGCTTCGGCAACTGCCACGCCATCTTCAGGGCGGGTAATCCCACAGATCTTAATTCGTGTACGCATAGAGGGTGCAGGTTACCAGACCATCTGGGGCGGTGAAAGGTAAGGAATGCCAAACGTTGCTGGATATTCAACGCCGACCAGATATAGGCCATGCGGCGGGGCCGTGACGCCCCCAAGCTTACGGTCTCGCTGTTCCAGCACTTCACGCGACCACTCGACTGGCTGTTCACCGGCACCAATCGCCGACAGTACCCCCACTACATTCCTCACCATATGGTGCAGAAATGCGTTGGCTTCGATATCCAGCATGATAAATTCGCCGCCCGCGGAACGACTCAGCTGCAACGCATGCACAGTGCGCAGCGGGCTCTTCGCCTGGCAGCCGTAAGCACGATAGGATGAAAAATCATGTTCACCGATCAAATGGTTCGCCGCCGCCTGCATCCGTTCGATATCGAGTGAGCGATACTCCCAGGTGACCCGTCGCGCCAGAAATGTCGGCCTTACGGGGCGCGAATAGATCACATAGCGATAGCGTCTGCGCTGCGCCGAAAAGCGCGCGTGAAATTCACCACTAACTGGTTTGGCCCAGACAATCGCGACATCATCCGGCAGATGGGCATTCGCACCGCGTACCCAGCCACGATCACTGCGCACCGCATCACTCTCAAAGTGCACCACCTGACCGGTGGCGTGCACGCCGGTATCGGTACGCCCAGCACAGAAGACGCGCACGTCGTGATTGGCGACCTGAGCCAGTGCCTGCTCAACACATCCCTGCACCGTACGCCCCTGCGCCTGCACCTGCCAACCGCAAAAGTTGGCGCCATCATATTCAACCCCTAATGCGATTCGCATACAGCACCCATCATTTAACCCTGCAACAGTAGCGTTTCAGCATGCGCAAGATCTTCCGGTGTGCCGTAAAGCACCAGAATATCATCGGCCTGCAACACCATATCCGGCTCGGGCTGGTGCCCTTTAATACCACCGCGACGCACCGCCGTGACGATGACATCCGACTCCTGCAGCTTCAAAGCGCCCAGCGCACAACCCACGGCGTGAGCGCCCTCGGGCAGCTCCACTGATTGCAGCCGTTCGCGAAAGGCTGTCGCCTCTTCCAGTGATTCGGCCTCTTGCCCGTGGAAAAAGCCGCGCAGCATTTGATAGCGCGTACTGCGCACTTCCTGCACGTTACGCACGATGCGAGAGACGGGGACATTAAGCAGTAACAGCAAGTGCGACGCCAGCATCAGACTCGCCTCTAACGTCTCCGGCACCACTTCCGTCGCGCCGGCCTGTTGCAGCGCATCCAAATTGGCATCATCACGGGTGCGCACCAGCACCGGCAAGTCCGGCCATAGGCGCTTAACCTGTTGCAAGATCTTCATTGTTCTTGAGATATCATCAAAGCTGATCACCAGCACCTTGGCGCGCCCGATGCCTGCGGCGCCGAGGTTTTCAATGTGTGTCGAGTCGCCATAAAAGACCTGTTCACCCGCCGCACGTGCATCGCGCACACGCACTGGATCAAGATCAAGCGCGATATAATTGACATCTTCCTGATCAAGAAAGCGCGCTATATTCTGTCCAATGCGGCCATAACCACAGATCACAACATGTTGATCAAGATTTTCGGTATGCCCTTCCATCTCACTCACCTGACTTTCACGGTTACGCAGATAACTACCCGCATACAGCCACTTCGCAATGGCGCCATTGGATGAGATGAGAAAAGGGCTCAGCAACATGGTGATAATGATCGCCGCCAGCACTGTCTGACTCGCTTCCGGTGCCAGTGCACCTTCAACCAACGCCAGCGTCAACAGCGCCAACCCAAACTCGCCCCCCTGCGCCAGCACAATACCGGTGCGTAATGCGATGCCCGGTTCTGCACCCAGCAGTCGACTCAACACAGTCACCAGCACCACTTTAAAAAAGATGATCGCTACCACTAACAACAGTACCCAATGAATGATGCCAGGCAGTGCCGAGAGGTCGAGTAACATGCCGATCGTGACAAAAAACAGCCCGAGTAATACGTCACGGAACGGGCGAATATCGGCCTCGACCTGATGACGAAATTCAGTCTCACCCAACAACATGCCCGCTATAAAGGCACCCAATGCAAATGAAAGGCCAAATAGATGGGTGAGCCAGGCTGCCGCCAGTGCAAACAGTAACGCTGCCAATGTAAATAGCTCTGACGAGCGCTGCGCCGCGATGATGTGAAACAGCGGGCGCAACAGCCAGTGGCCGATGGCCAGCATCGCACCAATCACAAAAACCCCTTTGAGCAGTGCGGCACCGAGTTCCAGCGCGACCGATGTATCGCTATCGCTGGCCAGTACTGGGATCAAGATCAGAAACGGGATCACCGCTACATCCTGAAACAGCAGCACACCTATCGATAAACGGCCGTGGCGCGAGCTGACTTCCAGCTGTTCCGTCAACTGTTTAATGACGATGGCCGTCGACGACATCGCCAGGATGCCACCGATCACCACTGCGGCCATCAGCGGCATGCCAAATAGCCATGCAATGCCGCCGCCCGCCAGCGAGGTAAGCGCCACCTGCGCACCGCCCAGTCCGAGCACCTCGCGACGCATCGCAATCAATTGTGGCAGTGAAAATTCAAGACCGATAGTAAAGAGGAGAAACACGACGCCGAACTCGGCAAGAAAACGAGTGCCTTCGCTCTCGGGAATCCAGTTAAGTGCATAGGGGCCAACTAGCATCCCCACAAACAGATAGGCAAGGATGGGAGGTAGATTGAAGCGACGGAACACGGCGACGGCAATCACCGCTACCGCCAGCAACACCAGGATCGCGTCAAGGACCGATGCACCCATTATAAAAACAGCTTTTTCAACATCTTAATCAAACCCGTTAAAGCATCCAGTGTAAACAGCTGGGCTGCATATGACTACCCTGTTGAGCAATAATTCTCGCCATACCAAACATGGCGAGCGCTAAAAGCGCTCGCCAGTGAGACCACCATGGAAATCGTTGCCGAGAATAAAAGCGAACGCGGTTCAACCAGGATAATTAAACGTCCCGCTGGGCAGTGCGGTGCTGTAAAGCGGCCGAAATCACTGGCACTGCGACGTTTTGCTCAACCGCCTCAATGGCGCTCCAGCGAAGCTCATCATAATTGGGTAACTGCGCTTCAGTCGATGAAGTTGCATTAGCCTCGGCCTTTGCAAGCACATCGCCCAGTACACTGCCACCCAGTGCAGAGCCCTGTATCCAGGTGTTGGCAACTGTCGGCAGGTCAAATGAAAAACTCGTTTTTCCCTGCAATAATGCAAACCCTTCGCTTAACGCCTGACGCACACCCGACTCGATACCACTGTGAACCATCCTTGCAAAGTGACCAGCGCCCAGTAGACCGACATGCGCCCAGCCTGTGCCACTATCTGCGGCCAAGGCCTGTAATAAGGGTTCAACTGTTTTCACGTGTTCACGCTCGCCGCCCACGGTGATGCAATACCCTTGCGCTAATCCATTACCACTGTCAATGATGCCAGCATCCACCAGCCAGGCGCCACTCTGCGACAGCAGTGCACCGCGCCGCTGGCTATCGTGATAGTTGGAATGGGTGCCATCCACCACAATATCACCAAGCGAAAGACGACTGGCGAGATTTTTGATCGCTTTATCGACCGCCGCATTATCCGATAACATCAGCCAGACAACCTTAGGACCATCGCTCGGTAATTTCCTCAGCGCCGCGACCACAGAGGTGGTCGCAACCACCCCACACTCTTCGGCCAGCTGCTTGCCAGCAGCGGCGTCATCATCACACACCACCACCTCTACATCCTGTTGACGCCACCTGCGCGCCATGTCCCCTGCCATCCCCTCCAGCCCCATCAGCACAAACTTCATCAACTTTTCCTTCTTAATTTTATATTTCTTCTAAATGCTCGGGAAAAAATACCGATACCCTTTAATAACTTGGCAGCGAAAGCGTTCAAATTAAAAATTCATAACTACGACCACAATAACTCACATATAGATAACAGGCCTAACTATACCGCATGAATATCCACAATGTCCTCTTTGCGACCAGCGAGATCGCGCCACCACGGCCGATCAGCCATATATCTGATATGACGATGCGGCTCCCCCCGGCGATAAAAACGCTCAGGCGTCACATCTATGTGGTAGTCCCGAGCAGTCCGCCACTGCTTGAGATGATCGGCAGCACCACCTTACGCAGCGAAATCACACTCAATGGGCTCACCACGCCGGTACGACTGCTGGAAGGAAAACTACCCGGCAGCTCAGTAAAGCTGTTACTTGTCGATATTCAGGGCACGCCAGACCCCGCTGATGGCAATAATGCTTACTTTGCCTACTTTTGCCAAATTGTCGCCATCATTGCGCGCGGAGAAGCCAATCTATCATGGCATCCACAATTAGTGCACTGTAATGGCTGGCAGACCGGACTGGTTCCTGCGCTGCTCGCCCATGGCGATCATTCAGTGGCGACACTCTTCACGCTACACAACCCCGCCGAACAGCAATCCGTTTCACTCGAACAGATCACACATTCGGGGCTACCGTCATCATTCGCCACAGATACATCGATTCTCACCGAGGGTCAGGTCTGTTTCACCAAAGCGGCCTTGCGTTATGCAGATAACATCAGCAGCACCAGCCCCACGTACGCCAGGGAACTCTGCGCCAGCACCCACGGCCACCACTTTCAAAGTCTGTTACAGCAGCGCCAGGCAGATCTCTTCGGCATTCTCAACGGCATCAATTACCAGCAGTGGAATCCGGCTAAAGACAAGCTCCTCGTACGCAGCTACAACAGCCACACACTGGA
>CALZIG010000003.1 GCA_945787585.1 uncultured Gammaproteobacteria bacterium
AAACGATCATGATCAGAAAGTGATGACACGCATCCGCAGTTTTGATCACCAGCAGCAAAAGGGTAGCGCCATTACTGCGATCGCCGCAGAGTATGACCGTAAGGGGTTTCTGGTCGCGGATCAGCTCGGTAATGTTGGTATCTATCACTCGACAGCAGAACGTAATCTGGCTGTGAGCGCACTTTCCACACAACCGATTCGCCATCTGGCGATAGCGCCGCGAGCCAACTGGATGCTGGCGGAAGATGAGAGCGGCCAACTTCAAGTGTGGCATATCCATAATGAGCACCCCGGGATTTCGTGGAATTCACTCTGGGGTAAGGTGTGGTACGAGAGTTACCCCGAACCGGATTACATCTGGCAATCTTCTTCGGCGTCAAACGATTTTGAACCAAAGCTGAGTCTGGTGCCGCTCTCTTTCGGTACTTTAAAGGCGGCCTTTTATGCGATGTTGCTTGCGGCACCGCTGGCGATTCTCGGCGCACTTTTCACCGCCTATTTCATGGCACCGAAGATGCGTAATGTGGTTAAGCCCAGCATCGAGATTATGGAGGCGTTGCCGACCGTTATCCTCGGTTTTCTCGCAGGCCTATGGCTAGCGCCGTTGGTTGAGACGCACTTGCCCGGTGCCTTTAGTCTGTTGGTATTGATGCCTGTCGGTATTTTATTGTGTGCATGGTTATGGTGCAGGTTACCGAGTCGTGTCCGTCACGCAGTGCCGGAAGGGTGGGAAGCGCTGTTGCTGATACCCTTGGTGATCGTTGTCGGCTGGGGCTGTATGGCGCTGAGTCCAGCGGTCGAATCACTCTTGTTTGATGGCAATATGCGTCTCTGGATGGCGGATGAACTGGGTGTCGGCTTTGATCAACGCAACTCGATCATCGTGGGATTGGCGATGGGCTTTGCAGTCATCCCCACCATTTTTTCCATCGCGGAAGATGCTATCTACGGGGTGCCGAGGCATCTCTCACAGGGCTCACTGGCGCTCGGCGCCACACCGTGGCAGACGATGATACGGGTGGTGTTATTGACCGCAAGCCCCGGAATCTTTTCGGCGCTGATGATCGGCATGGGACGTGCCGTGGGCGAAACCATGATCGTCTTGATGGCGACTGGCAATACCGCGGTGATGGACTTTAGTATCTTTGAGGGTATGCGCACATTGTCGGCTAATATTTCGGTTGAGATGCCTGAGTCTGAAGTGGATAGTACACACTATCGTGTGCTGTTTCTCGCTGCACTGGTACTGTTTATGTTTACCTTCTTCTTTAACACCATTGCAGAAATCGTGCGCCAGCACTTACGCAAAAAATACAGCACGCTGTGATCAACTGGGTGATATCGAATGAGAATGGTTAATAATAACAATCAAAAAACCGGCTGGTTCAGCAGTGGCACGCCGTGGGTCTGGATCAGTGCCGGTGCGGTCAGCATTAGCCTGGTCATGGTGTTTGGTCTGCTGCTGCTGATTGCGGTGCGAGGCCTTGGCTATTTCTGGCCCGCTGATGTTGTGGCGATGGATTATATCGAACGTGATGGCACTGAAATTCGCCTGATGGGCGAACAGCGTGAGACTGAACTTGTGCCGCTGGAGCGGCTGCTGGATGCAGGGTATCAGTTGCAGGATCATGCGGGTGATGTTGAACGTCATCTACTGAAAACCGGCAACCGTGACCTGTACGGCATGGATTTCCGCAGCGTGATTGAACCCGCGGTTTCAAACCGCACGGTGCCAGACGGCGTCATTGTGATTGAACGCTATGAGTGGGGTAACTTCTACGGTTTCCTTAAATCAGTCAAAGAGAATGGTGTGGTGGTTGCCGACGGCGAGGCTGCACGGGCAGCACTTGCACAAAGCCTTGAACGTTCGTTGGCATTACATGAAGAGATCAAACAGATTGAAAAGAGCGACATCGGCGCGATTAATTACCAGCTTGAAAGACTACGCCTGAAAACGCGTAAACTGGAACTATCGAATAGTCTGGATCCACAGCGCGAACAGGCGATTGCCGCTGAGCGTGCCGAAGCGCAGCAGCGTTATCAAGTGTTACAAAAGAAGCTGAATGATCTTTATGCGGAGATCAACCGAGATTCACTACTTGCAACGGTGGCTGATGGACGTGAAATTGAAATTCCGTTGGCAAAAGTGGTGCGTGTCTACCGACCTAATGAAATGGGCGTCGCTGATAAGCTGCCGCACTATTTGAGTAAAGTATGGGAGTTCGTGAGCGACGAACCGCGTGAAGCGAATACCGAAGGTGGTATCTTTCCGGCTATTTTCGGTACTGTATTAATGGTGATTCTGATGGCTATTCTGGTGACACCCTTTGGCGTAGTGGCCGCGATCTATCTGCGCGAGTATGCCAAACAGGGGCCAGTAACCCGTGTGATTCGCATTGCCGTTAACAACCTCGCGGGCGTGCCATCTGTCGTCTACGGTGTATTTGGTCTGGGATTTTTTGTCTATTTTCTGGGGGGGAATCTTGATGCACTATTTTTTCCTGAAGCAGCCCCAGCGCCGACCTTTGGCACTCCGGGTATCCTGTGGTCATCTTTGACACTGGCGATCCTGACGCTGCCGGTGGTGATTGTCGCTACTGAGGAGGGGCTCTCGCGTATCCCGCGTGCGGTGCGTGAAGGGAGCCTCGCGCTAGGCGCAACCAAGGCCGAGACGTTGTGGCGTATCGTTATTCCGATGGCCAGCCCGGCGTTGATGACCGGCTTGATCCTGGCCGTGGCACGCGCCGCAGGTGAAGTGGCGCCGTTGATGCTGGTCGGTGTGGTTAAACTTGCGCCGTCGATGCCACTGGATGGTAACTTTCCGTTCCTTCATTTAGATCGTAAGTTTATGCATCTGGGTTTTCATATCTATGATGTGGGCTTTCAGAGTCCGAATGTTGAAGCGGCGCGGCCGCTGGTATACGCCACTGCATTGTTGCTGGTGGTGGTGATTGTGGTGTTAAATCTCGCGGCGATCTCGATTCGTAATCGCCTGCGAACAAAATATCAGGCAGTATAGTAAGTAAACTCAGGACGGCGGTAGCGTCGTCGATCATAGCATCACGAGTAATTGAATAATGAATGATAGAAGTGAAAAGAGACACGCCATTGATATGAGTGCGCTAGGCCGCAGCAACGCTGGGCTGAATCTTGAAAATGAAGAGATTGCGATCAGTGTGAACGCGCTGAAGCTTTTTTATGGCGATAAACAGGCGATTAATGGCGTTGATATGCAGATCCCCAAAAACCGCGTGACCGCCTTTATTGGCCCGAGTGGTTGCGGTAAGTCGACGCTGTTACGCTGTTTTAATCGTATGAATGATCTCATCGATGGTTGTCGTGTCGAAGGTGAGGTCACCATTGAAGGTGAAAATATTTATGGCAAAGGGGTTAACGTTGTAGACTTGCGCCGCCGTGTGGGCATGGTATTTCAGAAGCCGAACCCTTTTCCTAAATCTATTTATGAAAACGTTGCCTACGGATTGCGTCTGCAAGGGATCAAAGATCGACGCGTGCTCGATGAAGTGATTGAACGCTCTCTGAAGGGCGCGGCGTTATGGGATGAAGTGAAAGATCGTCTGAACGAAAGCGGCATGGGCCTTTCGGGCGGGCAGCAGCAACGTCTGGTGATTGCGCGTGCGATTGCGGTTGAGCCACATGTACTGTTGCTGGATGAGCCGGCTTCAGCGCTTGACCCGATTTCGACGTTAAAGCTAGAAGAACTGATTTATGAACTTAAAAGTAAATATACCATTGTCATCGTGACCCATAATATGCAGCAGGCGGCACGTGTGTCAGACTATACGGCGTTTATGTTTATGGGGGACCAAGTGGAGTTCTCCGATACGGATACGTTGTTCACTAATCCCAGTGAAAAGCGCACAGAAGATTATATTACCGGGCGTTATGGATAAGTCTTTAGCTGGCAGTTAATTTAAGAGGTCGTCACATGGAAAAAATGAATATAGGGCATCATATATCGCGTCAGTTCAACGAAGAGCTGGAAGACGTACGCAACCAGGTGCTGATAATGGGTGGACTGGTAGAGCAGCAGATTGCGGATGCGGTGAAGGCGCTCGTAGAGGGCGATAGCCATCTCGCTGAACAGGTGATTGATAATGACCGTAAGGTCAATGGCCTTGAAGTTGCGATTGATGAGGAATGCACTCAGATTCTCGCACGACGCCATCCTGCGGCGAGTGACTTACGACTGGTGATTGCAGTGATCAAGACTATCACTGATCTTGAGCGCATTGGTGATCAAGCCGAGAAGATCGCCCGCATGGGATTGCACCTGGTCGAGATGGAGCGCCCCAAGAACCATTACTACGAAGTACAGAGTCTGGGTGAGAGTGTTATCAAGATGTTACATCAGACACTTGATGCGTTTGCCCGTATGGATGTCGATGCGGCGATTCAGGTGAGCCAGCAGGATGAGAAGATCGACCACGAATATGACGGCATTATGCGCCAGATGGTCACTTTCATGATGGAAGACCCGCGCGCGATCAAACGTTCACTAGATGTGATCTGGTCCGTACGTGCACTTGAGCGCATCGGAGACCACTCAAAAAATATCTGTGAATACGTGATTTATTTAGTGAAGGGCAAGGATGTGCGACACACCAGCACAGAATATATGAAAGAGGCCGTGCAGGAAGATTAAGCGATCTTGTTAGCTTGCGCTGGTTGTATTAGCGCTTTGTTTGCAGTCTGGGCAGAGGCCAGACCAGAGGCGAGTGCCCCATTCAAGCGCCCACTCACCCATATTGACAGGCGGCATTTCACTGTTACTGGGTAGATCAACGAGTGTATTGCAATTACGACAGTGGGCATGATCATGAGTAGCTGTATTGCTATCGAAGATAGTGTTTCCATCGATATTAAAACTGCGTATTAGCCCAATCGCAGCGAGTTGATTAAGCGTTAAGTAGACAGTATTCGGTGACATGGTTGGGTGTAACGGCGCTAACTCTTCGTGCAGTTGTTGCGCGCTGTAGTGGCAGTGTTGAGCGAGGAGTTGCTTGCAGATTGCAATCCTGGGCGCCGTTACACGTAAACCGTGTTTTCGCAGTAGCGTGCTGATCGTTTCCTCTGTCCAGAAGTTCTTTTGCATTGCGCACCCAATAATAATGTTTATGCTTGACACTCTTGGTGTAATTCGGGATACTTTAATTAGTAATAATTACTAATTACTTGAGTGATTATGTCATATATAGCAAGGAGGTCAATTATGAGCCAGATAACAAAGCGAATCAATGAGCGTTCTCTAGTGCCGTCTACTAAAAACGTTCGTCAGGTGATGTTGTTTAGTTTATTACTGTTGGCGGCTATGGTGTTAAACATACAGATAGCCACGGCAGCTAAGCCGAGCAATATTCCAGCTGGAATGGGTCCATTACCTACGAAAGTGCCTGACAATCCAGCGAATCCAATGACACCTGCCAAGATAGCGCTTGGAAAAAAGCTCTATTTTGAACCGGCTCTGTCAGCCAGTGGGCAATTTTCCTGTAACTCTTGCCATAACCTTTCCACCTACGGTGTCGATAATCAGATGTTTTCAATCGGTCACGGCTGGCAGCGAGGTGGTCGCAACTCGCCTACCGTGATGAATTCGGCCTTCTGGAGCAAACAGTTCTGGGATGGGCGCGCGCCACTGCTCGAAGATCAGGCAAAAGGACCTGCATTGAATCCAGTAGAAATGGCGAGTAAGGATCCGGCGGAAGTGGAAGGCCGTCTCAGGGCAGCCGGTTATCAGGCCGAGTTTGAGGCGGTATTTGGTACGAAGGATGCGCTCACCTATGACCACGTAGCAAATGCAATTGCAGCATTTGAACGCACATTGATCACCCCTAATGCACCGTTTGATAAGTTTGTGCGTGGTGAAGGTGACATTTCAGCAGCGGCCAAACGTGGTATGAATAAGGTGGCCGAGATCGGTTGTACTAGT
>CALZIG010000004.1 GCA_945787585.1 uncultured Gammaproteobacteria bacterium
CGGAACAGCCCCTCCATGCCGAAAGTGCGCGCCTCGTCCGGCACAATCGGCACGATATGTTTACCGATTTTTTTATCACGACACAACAGGGTCAACATCCGCACCCACGCCATCGTGGTCGACATTTCACGCTCACCACTCCCGACCAGCAACGGCTCAAACACCGACAGCGGTGGAATCTCCAGCGGCGCCACTTCACTGTTACGTGCGGGCAGGTAGCCGCCTAACTCCTGGCGACGCGCGTGCATGTACTGCATCTCTTCTGAGTCAGCATCCGGCACAAAATATTCACCAGCCGCAGCGGCCGCATCATCCAGCGGGATATTGAAACGATCACGGAAGGCGACCATGTCATCATCCGCCAGTTTCTTCTGTGAATGGGTGCGCATCTGCCCTTCGCCGGAGGCGCCCATGCCGTAGCCTTTAACGGTGTGCGCCAGAATTACGGTGGGCTGACCGTTGTGATTGACTGCCGCGTGATAAGCCGCATAAACCTTATGAGGATCGTGTCCGCCGCGATTCAGTCGCCAGATATCTTCATCTGTCATCTTTGATACCATCGCCTTCAGCTCTGGGTATTTGCCAAAGAAATGCTCACGCACATAGGCACCATCTTTCGATTTGTAGTTCTGGAAGTCACCATCGACCGCTTCCATCATGCGCTGTTGCAGCAGCCCATCTTTATCTTTGGCGAGCAGTGGGTCCCAGTAGCTGCCCCATAGGACTTTAATCACGTTCCAGCCAGCGCCGCGGAAGTTCGCCTCCAGCTCCTGCACGATCTTGCCGTTGCCACGCACCGGACCATCTAAACGTTGCAGATTACAGTTGACCACCCACACCAGGTTATCGAGTTTTTCGCGCGATGCCAGCGAGATCGCACCGAGCGTCTCGGGCTCATCACACTCACCATCACCGATGAAGGCCCACACCTTGCGCCCTTCGGTCGTCGCGAGGTTACGGTCCTGCAGGTACTTCATGAAGCGCGCCTGATAGATCGACATGATCGGGCCGAGGCCCATTGATACCGTCGGGAACTGCCAGAAGTCCGGCATCAAATGAGGATGCGGATAAGATGACAGGCCTCCGCCGTCGACCTCCTGACGAAACTTATCGAGCTGATCCGCGCTCAGGCGCCCTTCCAGAAAAGCGCGCGCATAGGTCCCCGGCGAGGCGTGGCCCTGCGAAAAGATCAGATCGCCGTTATGCGCGTCACTCGACGCCTTCCAGAAATGGTTATAACCAACATCATAAAGTGTTGCGGCCGATGCAAAGGTGGCGATATGGCCACCGAGTTCAGCGCTCTTGCGGTTGGCTTTCACTACCATCGCCATCGCATTCCAGCGGATGTAACTGCGGATACGATCTTCAATCGCCGCATCACCCGGCATCGGCTCCTCAAGATGGGTCGGGATGGTATTCACCTAAGCGGTGTTGGCCGAATAGGGCAGATTGGCACCGGTGCGGCGCGCCTTGTCGATCATCTGCTCAAGCAGAAAATGGGCACGTTCAACCCCTTCGTTTTCGATCACCGCTTCGAGTGCTTCGACCCATTCCTGAGTCTCAATGGCATCGATATCGGTTAATTGCGATTGCTGGGACATACATCCAACCTCTTTATATTAAATTCTGTCGTCTGATGATAAAAACAGACGCCGTATAAGTCTTGAAAATTAAAATCTGGTATTAAACTTACTGGTCAAACCCTTGAACACTAATCAGTGCGTTAATCGCATTCATTAACAGTCAATGGCACTATTGATAACTTCTGGATAAGGGGTACAAAAAACAGCGTTGACGTTGGTGGTGTCTCGCTTCAGTATTATTTTTTTTGCTACAACCATAAAACCTGTCCACATTTTCCTTATTCTTGTATCACTGTGGTGCCTGGTCAATTTTAGCGTCGGCACACACAAAACAAGCATTTTATTAAAAGAGGCTTGTTTTTGTTAATATTTTAGCAGATCTACCCACACTATTTTGGTATCTTTAGCGGGTGAATTCTAATGCAGCATCGCTCAGGCGGGATATGATCGGTTTTTTCCTGCATCAGGTCAAGAAATAAGCCATGCACATAACAGGTGAATTATCGTGAAAATCAAGTTAAAACAACAGAAAAGCAAGGCGAGCCAAACAGCGCTCAACACTATTTCTCACCTGATCATCCTGTTGCCGCAAAACAAGATCAAAACTGGCCCGCGCAATGACTGGCCTGAGTTCCCTTATGCAGACCTTCTGAAACAGCGGCTGAAACGCAGCGGTGATAGCGACGCCCTGCTCACGACCGACCTGCCGAACAAGGCGAGCACCCATGTGACGCTCTCTGGTATCAAGGTCGACATCGGCCGCTTTGAGCTGCTGACACTGGCGCGCAAGCTCGCAGCACCGCAGCTAGTGCAGAACCCAGCGACCGTTACCATTATCGCCCCCGGCTTTTCAGACGAAGATGCCACACCGCTGATCAAGGCAGTGGTCGCAGCACTGCTCGCCGCCAGCTGTGCCATGCCATCGTTCAAGAGCAAGGCCGCGAAGCCCTCTAAGCTAAACACCATTCAACTGCTCGGCATCGCAAAAAAGATCGACTTCAGCCGTACGATCGCCGAGGCCGAGGGCAACAACCTTGCCCGTCAACTGACGACGCTACCCCCCAACGAACTCACCCCCGCCATCTACCGTAAACGCGTGGCGAAGCTCGCCAAAGAACACGGCTGGAAGATGACGTTCCTCGACCAACAGACCCTCAAGCGCAAAAAGGCGGGGGCATTTCTCGCGGTGTCTCAGGGCAGCAGCGAAAAGGATGCGGGCATCGTGCATCTGCGTTACACCCCCAGGAGCGGTCGCCGCAAACAGACGCCACTGGCACTGGTCGGCAAGGGGATCTGCTTTGACACCGGCGGTACTAACCTTAAACCGGCGCAGTACATGCACGGCATGCATGAAGATATGCAGGGCAGCGCGGTGGCCCTCGGCACCTTCCTCGCCCTGTCGCAACTGAAAGTACCGTACGTGGTCGACTGCTGGCTGGCGCTGGCGCAGAATCACATCGGCCCCAACGCCTATAAACAGAACGATGTGGTGACCGCCAGCAACGGCACGACGATTGAAGTGATGCACACCGATGCCGAGGGCCGCATGGTGCTGGCCGATACTCTGGTGCAGGCGGCGCGCCTCAAACCCACATTGATCATCGACTATGCCACCCTCACGGGCGCCTGTCACTACTCACTCAGCGCGCGTTACAGTGGCGGCTTTACCAACCGTGATGCGCTGATCGATGAGATCATTTCAGCCGGACGTAATAGCGGTGAACGTGTCTGGCCATTTCCAATCGATGCGGACTTCGATGATGAACTGAAGAGTAACGTCGCCGACGTCAAACAGTGCTCCCTCGGCGGTGAGGCCGATCACATCCTCGCCAGCCGTTTCCTGCAACGCTTTGTCGCCGACACCCCGTGGCTCCATCTCGATCTCTCGTCCGGCAATAGTAAAGGTGGACTGGCCCATATCCCCACTGACATCACCGGTTTTGGCGTCAACTTCACTACGCAACTGCTGTTTGATAATGATGTTCTCGCAAAGGTAAAAGGCTAACGCAATATGGAAAATGACATTACCGATTTGCAGATCCGCCTGACGCATCAGGAGGCTACACTGGAAGAACTTAATCAGGTGATTATCCAGCAACAGCAAGCGATAGATCATCTGACGCTGACGGTGACACAGTTAAATCAACGCATGCGGGCGATGGCCGATTCGAATATCGCCCATCAGTCGGAAGAGACACCGCCACCACATTATTAAAGGCTGAAACGCAACGGGCGTTAAATCGATATCGCCCGCACGACTTACTTTGACAGCGCTACACCACCCCGTTACTCTTAACCGAATTCTACCGTCAACAATCAATTAAGGATGCACCGCATGAATGACGCCTCCCCCCTTACCGACGCACAACAGCAGTTCATTGATGCCCTCAGCGCCAGCTCCACGGGCAGCGAAACTTGCCGCCTCTGTGAGGCACTCGGGCGCACACTGGCAAGCGATGTACAGGCACCGACTGACATGCCACCGTACCACCGCGCCATCGTCGAGGGGTGGTTGGTCAACAGTGCCGACACCCAGGGTGCCGCTGAAGGGGAGCCGATCAGCTTCGATATCGTCGGCGATGTGGTCCCCGGTGATGAGCACTGCCCCACCCCCGGCACCGGCGAAGCGCTGCGCGTGGCTACCGGCAGTCTCGTGATTGACGGCCCGGTTGCGGTCGTACGCCCGTGGGAAGGAAAAGAGAAACAGAACTGCGTCGCTATCGAGCGCCCCTTCCCTCCACGCTTTTTTATTGAAGAACAGGGGTACGATCTCAAACAGGGCGCGACCGCAGTCGCCGCCGGTACTGTGCTCGGTGCCGCTGAGATCGGCACTATCGCCAGTCTCGGCATCGATGAGGTTGAAGTGGCCCGTGCGCCGAAGGTAACCCTGTTCTCCTCGGGTGATGAAGTGGTCCCTTACACCGACGCGCTGAAACCCGGTAGCATCCGTGACAGCAATAGCATCATGCTTGCCACCGCAGTGGCTGCGGCGGGTGGCATCCCGGTGATCGCGGGGATTCAACGCGATCACTTCGACAAGTTTGTCGAGGCGGTACAACATGCACTGGCCAATAGCGACATGATTGTGATTTCAGGGGGCACCGCCGTCGCGGGTCGTAACTTTATCTCTGATCTATTGAGTGCCGTCGGTAAGTTAATCATCGATGGCGTACCAATGCGCTCTGGCCGCCCTCTGATTATGGGCAAGGCGGGCAATATACCGATCGTCTGTGTCGCGGGCCATCCGCCCGAAGCACTGCGTGGCTTTAATCTTTTTGGCGTGGCGGCACTCAATCAGTTAATGGGCAGAAAGGCCGATTTACCGCAAGATAGTCAACAAAGCCCACCGCCGCCACCGTCAAAGTAGTTTGGCCAAGGAAAATAGCATGCAGCCCCTGACTCTGATCCGACCCGACGACTGGCACCTTCACCTGCGCGACGGCCCGACGCTTGAAACTACCGTTGCCCATAGTGCCAAGCAGTTTGCACGCGCGATCGTGATGCCGAACCTCAAAACCCCCATCACGACCACGGAGCTGGCCATGGCCTATCGTGACCGGATCCTTGCGGCGATCCCCGACGGCATCGCCTTCAGCCCGCTGATGACCCTCTACCTGACTGACAACACCTCGGTGGATGAGATCAAACGCGCCAGCAACAGCAAACACATCGTCGCCCTTAAACTCTATCCTGCTGGGGCGACCACCAACTCATCCTCTGGCGTGACCGATATTGAATCTACCTACGCAACGCTGGAAGCGATGATCGAGTTTGACATGCCCTTGTTGATCCACGGCGAAGTGACCGACCCTGACATCGATGTCTTTGATCGCGAAAAGGTCTTCATCGAGCGATACCTGGCACCACTAACGCGGCGTTATCCCGAGCTAAAAATCGTGCTGGAACATATCACCACGCAGGATGCGGTCGAGTTTGTCGAAGCGGCGAGTGACACTCTCGCGGCCACCATCACCGCCCATCACCTGCTACTCAATCGCAACGCCATGCTGGTGGGCGGCATCCATCCGCACCATTACTGTTTGCCAGTATTGAAACGCGAGCAACACCGCCTGGCGTTAATCAAAGCGGCTACCAGCGGCAACCCAAAATTCTTTCTCGGTACCGACAGCGCACCACACGATATCACCACAAAAGAGAGTACCTGTGGTTGTGCCGGTATCTACACGGCACACGCAGCACTTGAACTCTACACCGAAGTGTTTGAGGCCGCCGATGCGCTCGACCAGCTGGAAGGGTTCGCCAGCTTTTATGGCGCAGACTTTTACGGTCTGCCGCGTAACAAAGAGAGCGTGAGCCTGGTCAAACGATCGTGGATATGCCCGAAAGAATACACCTTTGGCGATGCGGGGATGCTACGCCCCTTTCGCGCGGGAGAGTCGATTGACTGGACGCTCTATACCAACATGCATCGCACCATTCAATAAGCGGCAGCCATCAACGCCCGCCGACAGGAACTCAGCCGCACCCTATGACGAATGATCAATCCCCACCCCTGGCAACGCGCTTCAGAGGCTACCTGCCAGTGGTAATCGATGTTGAGACAGCGGGTTTCAATGCACAGACCGATGCCCTGCTAGAAGTTGCCGCAGTACTGCTGAAGGTGTCGCCGGACGGTATGCTCGAACCCGACCAGACCATCGCCCACCACATCGTGCCATTTGAGGGTGCCAATCTGGAAGCCGCGGCACTGGCCTTCAACGGCATTGACCCTTATCACCCTTTTCGCATGGCGCTCCCTGAAAAAGAGGCACTGCAATCAATATTCAAACCGATACGCAACGCCATCAAAGAACAGTGTTGCACCCGAGCGATTCTGGTCGGCCATAACGCCACCTTTGATCTCAGTTTTATCAATGCGGCCGTGGCGCGTACCAAAATCAAACGCAATCCGTTTCACCCTTTTAGCACCCTCGACACCGTGTCACTCAGCGCACTCGCCTACGGGCAGACGGTACTGGCACGCGCTGCGGTTGCCTCAGGTATCAAATGGGATGGCGAAGCAGCTCACTCGGCCATCTACGATGCTGAACGCACCGCTGAACTTTTTTGTGGTATTGTCAATCAGTGGGACACCAACATCGGCACACCAGCAGCAATGCTGTCCGATAATACAGATGCCACAGATTAACTAAAATTATGAGAAATTATAATTATGGCTAACGATAATCAGAACAAAGATGAGCACTCACTTTCCATTGTAATTGCCGATGATGTAAAACTAACCCGCGTGATGGTCAATGCATCATTGCATCAAGCAGGCTATCGAGATGTTCGCCTTGCCAGTGGCCCAGATGAAATGCTGCAATTGATTAAAGAGCGGCCAGCCGATGTTGCTTTGATCGACTGGATAATGCCAAAAATGAATGGCCTTGAGTTATCCGCGCATCTTCGCCAGCTCGATGACGACAGCAATCACTACACCTCGATCATCATGCTGACCTCCAAAGAAGGAATCGAACATATGATTGAAGCCTTCGCACACGGGGTTGATGACTATCTTAACAAACCTTTCAATGAACAAGAACTTGCCGCACGTGTACACGCAGCCGGGCGTATTTCGATGTTACAAAACTCTCTACTGGTGACACTAAGCGAGCTGGAAGCCAGCAATCAGATCCTAAGTGAGATGGCGATCACTGATCCACTGACTGGCCTTGGCAATCGTCGTTATATCACCCAACGCTTTGAAGCCATCCTCTCCGAAATAAATTCACGTGGAGGTATGCTCGCCTTTATGATGCTCGACATCGACCACTTCAAACAGATAAATGATCAATATGGACATGATGCCGGTGATGAAGTTCTCAAAAAAATCGCCGGTCGCCTGCGTAAGGCGACTCGCCCAACCGATGTGACTGGACGACTCGGTGGTGAAGAGTTTTGTATCCTGATGCAATTCGCCGACGCAAACCACAGCTCTCCTGAGCTCTTTGAGCGCATCCTCAAGTCAATCTCCCACAAGCCGTTTAACATCGGCAACCATCAAATTTTAGTCACCGTCTCGATTGGCATCAGCACCTATCAACAAAATAGCGATGAGTGCAGTATGGAAATGCTATTCAAAAGTGCTGACGAAAAACTCTATGAAGCTAAAATGGCAGGGAGAAACCGGGTAGCATATTGACCCGAACAGGCTGAAATAAAAAGGCGCGGTGTCACCACAGCGCCTTTTTAATCACTGCAAGTAAGCAGAACTACCCCTTACCAGCCGCCGCCACCATCTTGGCTAACTCACCGCGCTGATAGAGCTCCATCACGATGTCACACCCGCCCACCAACTCACCATCGATATAGAGCTGTGGAAAGGTCGGCCAGTTGGAGTACTGCGGTAAATTCTGGCGAATCTCTGGATCTGCCAGCACATTGATATCAGTAAACTGAGCACTACAGGCACCTAACGCCTGTACTACATGGCTTGAAAAACCACACTGTGGAAACTGTGGGGTACCTTTCATATAAAGCACAATAGGTGCGCCTTCGATTTGCTGCTTGATTCGTTCCATTACTTCCATTATTTAATCAACCTCATGACTGGTACTCGTACGTAAAGATGGGGCATTCTAACGCCTATTCAACGAGATAAAAATACGATATTCATTATTGATATAGATACTACGCGTAATTTTCAACGCCACCCCGCATCGATTACTATAAAATACATAAAATTCAATTGCTTAAATTAATTTTTCATTATTGTCAGGTAAATGGATGGTGAACTGCGTACCCACTTCATGCGAGGTAACCGTGATTTCCCCACGATGGGCCTCCACAATCGATTTAACAATCGCTAGCCCTAGCCCCGCCCCTTCGCCACTGCGTTTGCGTGACGGATCGATACGATAAAAGCGATCAAACAGTCTGGGCAGGTGTTCCGCAGAGATCGTGTACCGGGGTTTTTGACGGTAACAAAAATGCCGTGATCATCCAGCATGCCTCCACCAGAATGGTGTGGTAACATTTTGCACGAGCATTGATATCAGTTAATGCTCGTTGGTTTTTCGTTACACTCCAGCTTCAATCATAGAGCTTCACCAATGCACCACCTCTTACTATTGTTGCTCACCTAATACAACGATGGGGCATGTTGTGAAAAGTGTCGAAGCGTGTTAGAAATATAATACAGCACAGCTTTAATCCATCTATTAGTAGTAAAGCAAAAAGGCAGCGCCCTTATGAGCCAACATGCCGACCCATTAAATATAGCCATCATCAGTATTCACGGTTTAATTCGTGGCAGTCATCTGGAACTTGGTCGAGACGCAGATACTGGCGGCCAGACCCTTTATGTGCTCGAACTCGCTCAGGCACTGGCACGCCACCCCAAAGTGGCGCACGTTGATCTGATCACACGACGTGTCGTTGATGCCGCCGTTGCGGATGATTACGCAGCACCTGTAGAAGTACTTTCAGATAAATCACGCATCATACGTGTTGATGCCGGGCCTGACGGGTATATCGCAAAAGAACAACTATGGGACTATCTCGATGGTTTTGCTGATAACGTGATTAAATTTTTTCATGATAGCGGCACAATACCCAGTATTCTTCACAGCCATTATGCCGATGCGGGTTATGTTGGCGCGAGTCTCTCCCATCAACTTGGCGTGCCATTGGTTCATACAGGTCACTCTTTGGGCCGAGTCAAACGACGCCGTCTGCTGGCCAGCGGTCTGACCACTCAGGAAGTTGAAGAACGCTATAACATGGTACGCCGTATTGAAGCGGAAGAGACCACCTTGGCGACCGCCGAGCGGGTGATTACCAGCACCTTTCAGGAAATTGCGGAACAGTACGAACTGTATGACCACTACCAGCCAGAACAAATGCGTGTGTTACCCCCCGGCACTGATCTGGTAAAATTCACCCCACCTGTGGGCGGGGAGTTAAAATCAGCCCTTTTCAATGAATTTACCCAGCACCTGAAAGCACCAGAAAAACCGATTATTCTGGCACTCTCACGGCCGGATAAACGTAAAAACATTGTCGCCTTAATTGATGCCTATGGGCAATCACCCGAATTACAGGCACTGGCCAACCTGGTGATCATTGCGGGTAACCGGGATGATATCAACGACCTCGAAGAGGGTGCACAGGAAGTCTTTCACGAACTGCTGCTCGCGATTGATCACTACGATATTTATAGCAAAGTATCCATGCCGAAGCATCATCGTCGCGATCAGGTCTCATTGATATATCGTATTGCAGCGGCGTCCGGCGGCGTATTTGTCAATCCGGCGCTCACTGAACCCTTTGGCCTGACATTAATAGAGGCCGCTGCTTCCGGTCTGCCGATTGTGGCCACAGAGGATGGTGGACCACAGGACATCATTAGTAACTGTAAAAATGGTATTTTAATCAATCCCCTGCAAGCTAGCACTATCAGTACTGCGCTGCTAAAACTACTGCAGGACAAGCATCTCTGGCAACAGTATGTCGAGCGTGGCTTAACTGGAGTGCGTAACCATTACTCATGGGACGCGCATGCTGATAGCTATATTACACTCGTTCAACCGATTATTGAACGCTCTGAAGTACTGATACGTAAACCGATTCAGCGACGAAAAGAACTCTATCGTGACCGGGCCATCATCAGTGATCTCGATCAAAACCTGGTAGGGGATGAAAAATCGTTACAACAACTGATTGAAGTCCTGCGCCAGCATCGCAAGAGTAGCAAGTTTGCCATCGCTACCGGGCGTCGCTTTGATTCTGCATTGAGAATCATGAAAAAATATAATATCCCAGAGCCCGACATTCTCATCACCAGTTGTGGTACTGAAATCTATTATGCACCTAAATACTCAGCAGATATCGCCTGGAGTAAGCATATCGATCACGACTGGTCGCCCCATAAAGTGAAGCCTTTACTGGCGGAACTGCCGGGGCTAAAGCTACAACCGAGATCTGAACAGAGTCGTTTCAAAATCAGTTACTACATCGACCCTGACATTGCACCGGACATTGAAGAGATCAGTAGTCTGCTACATCAGCACGAACAGTCGCTACACCTGAATTTTGCTTTTGGCCAGTATCTAGATGTGATGCCACAGCGCGCCTCTAAAGGGCTCGCATTACGTTATATTGCAGACCGCTGGCAGATTCCACTAGAGCGCGTGTTTGTTGCGGGTGGCTCGGGGGCTGACGAAGATATGATGCGAGGCAATACATTGGCGGCCGTGGTCGCTAATCGTCATAATGAAGAGCTGTCTCAGCTAGTCGATGTCGAACGCATCTTTTTTGCCAGCCAGCCGTTCGCCGAAGGGATACTTGAAGCCCTTGCATACTATGATTTTTTTAATACCTGTAAAGACCCCAAAGATAAAACATTAGCCCATGGATGAAACAAGACTACTACTCTGCACCGATATGGACAGGACGATTATCCCCAACGGCCTGCAACCGGAGCATCCACAGGCACGCAAATGGTTTGCTGAATTCTGTAGTCAGCCTCAGGTAACACTGGTGTATGTCACTGGGCGTCACCAGAAACTGGTGAAAGAAGCGATCAAAAACTACCACCTTCCCTACCCCCATTATGCGATTACCGATGTCGGCACCCGTATTTACCGCATTGTTGACCAGCAGTGGCAACCACTGCAGGAGTGGTCAGATGAAATCGCCAAAGACTGGCATGGGAAAAATCACCAGCAGTTAAAGCAGCTCTTTGCCGACATTCCCGAACTTCAACTACAGGAATCAGGCAAGCAGAATAGCCACAAATTAAGTTACTACGTCGCGCAGCATGTACAACACGATGACCTGTTGCTAATGATGAAAGAGCGCCTCGAGGCGCAAAAAGTTGAAGCTAGTCTTGTCTGGAGTATGGATGAACCGAAAGCGATCGGTCTACTCGATGTACTGCCGCGCAACGCCACGAAACTGCACGCCATTCATTTTCTGCGCCAGCAACTCAATTATTCACTGGACGACGTCCTCTTTGCCGGTGATAGCGGCAATGATCTGCATGTACTGAGCAGCGCGATTCCCTCAGTACTGGTCGCAAATGCCACACGTGATATCAGAGAAATGGCGCAAACCCAATCGCAACAACACAACACCCAACCATCACTCTACCTCGCCAGCGGGAAAAATACCCCGATGAATGGCAACTATACAGCCGGCGTATTAGAGGGCATCAGCTATTTTTTACCTGCCTTTCGCCCACTGCTAACAAAGATGGGCGCCTATTGTGAAGAGTAGACTTCGACCTGTTATTTTTGGCGAAGTCCTTTTTGACTGCTTCCCCAATGGCGAGCAGGTATTAGGCGGTGCACCATTTAATGTGGCCTGGCACCTGCAAGCCTTTGGTGACCAACCCCTGTTGATCTCCAGCGTTGGCGATGATACTTCCGGGCATAAAATTATCGATGCTATGCAGGCATGGGGGATGGACACCACATCGCTTCAGATTGACCCGCTACATCAAACAGGACGTGTCGCTATCGAGCTAATTGATAACGAACCTCATTACACCATCACGCCAGACTGTGCCTATGATTTTATCGAGACAGCCACTACCCAAGTAGATACAGATGGCATCCTTTATCATGGCAGCTTGGCACTCCGTAATTTAACGTCAAGAAAGGCCTTTGAAAAGCTCGCCGCCAATCCTGAGCTATCGATCTTCATGGATGTGAATCTTCGTGCGCCATGGTACCAGCGCGATGAGTTAACTCACTGGTTGTCGCAGGCTCGATGGGTAAAACTGAATCAGCATGAATTAAAGATACTTGGGGGTTCCTCTGGTGATATCTCACTCGATATGGCGCGATTTCAGGAAACATACAATCTCGACCTTTTAATCATCACGCATGGTGATGCGGGTGCCAGTGCAAGAACCCTTAGTGGTGAGATACATAGCGTGACCCCAGCGGCACAACAACAGGTGGTCGATACGGTTGGTGCGGGCGATGCCTTTACCGCAGTCTTTTTACATGGCTTAATCTCAAACTGGCCGATACCCAAAATACTGGACAGCGCCCAGCAGTTTGCCAGCGCGGTCGTCGGACTACGCGGGGCCACCACCCATGACCCAGGCTTTTACAATGCGTTTAAACAATAACGCCTGCTCACATTTTTTAAATTAAAGGCATGGTATGTACGAACAAGTTTCACATTCACTACTGAATGACATTCTCAATAACCTGAAGACAGAAATCAGCACGCAGGATCTGCGTCATTTCTATACCCGTTTAGGGGCTAATTTCTACGCCATACACTCGCTGTTTGAACGTCTCTACGGCGATAGAGATGACTTCGAAGCACAAGCGTTACGTCTTGTTGAAACCATGGCACGCCAGTACATCAATCGACCCGACCCCTTGAAACAGCTCGATATCGAGCGTGAAAAAGACTACAGCTGGTTTCTCAATCAAAAATGGGTCGGCATGGCACTCTATAGTAACGGCTTTGCAGGCGACCTCAAGGGGGTGCAGCAGCGGCTCGGTTATTTTCAGGAGTTAGGGGTCAATCTCGCGCACATTATGCCCATCATGCACTGCCCGGAAGGCCATAGTGATGGTGGTTATGCCGTGAGTGATTTCAGAGCGGTTGATCCACGCATCGGTAGCCTGGATGACCTCACCGAGCTAGCTAGCGAGATGCGGCAGCGTGAGGTTCTGCTGGTGCTTGATGTCGTCGTCAATCACACCTCTGACGAACACGAATGGGCCAATCGTGCACGTGCAGGCGATCCTCACTATCAGGATTATTACTACACCTTTGAAAGCCGTAACGTGCCCGATATGTTTGAACAAAACATGCCGGAAATATTTCCTGAAACCTCTCCGGGCAACTTCACCTGGGACGAGGAGATGCAGCGCTGGGTGATGACCGTATTCAACAACTACCAGTGGGACCTGAATTACAGTAACCCTGCGGTACTGATTGAAATGCTGGATATCATCCTTTACTGGGCCAATCAGGGCGCCGATATCTTACGCCTCGATGCAGTCGCCTTTTTATGGAAAAAAATCGGCAGCACCTGCCAGAATGAACGCGAGGCCCATCTGATTTTGCAGCTACTAAAAGATTGCTGCCAGGTGACGTCACCCGGGGTCCTGTTTATCGCAGAGGCAATTGTCGCGCCCGTCGAGGTCACTAAATATTTTGGTGAAGATGCGGTGATCGCTAAAGAGTGTGAAATCGCCTACAACGCTACCTTTATGGCGCTACTGTGGGATGCGGCGGCGACCAAAAATGCTCGCCTGCTCAATCAGGGCATCCGCAGCCTGCCCGTTAAACTCGAGCGCGCTACGTGGCTCAATTATGTGCGATGCCACGATGACATCGGCCTCGGTTTTGATGACAGTGATATTCAGCTCGCCGGGTATGCACCGCAGAAGCATCGTAAATTTCTTATCGATTACTATACGGGCGAGTTTGCTAAGTCACACGCCAGAGGCTTGCCTTTCGGTCAAAATCACAAAAATGGCGATGCACGTATATCGGGCTCTTTAGCCTCACTGGTCGGCCTACAGTATGCGCTGGAAGAATCTGACCCCAAACTCATCGATGATGCGATAAAAAATATTTTGCTGTTACATAGCATGATCCTCTCGTTTGGCGGCATACCGCTGCTCTACTATGGCGATGAGCTGGGGGTGTTAAATGATTTTTCATATCAGGATGATCCCAACAAAGCCGGTGATTCCCGCTGGATGCATCGCCCCACAATTGATTGGGATAAAGCCGAGAATCGGAATATTGCCGGTACAGTGGAATTCAAGATATTCAGCGCACTCAAAAGAATGATCGCCGTACGCAAAGAGATCGGGGTGTTTGCCGACTTTAATAACCGTGAGTTGATCAACGTAGCAAACCCACATCTCTTTGTCTTCGGGCGCTACAGCCTGACCAAGCATTCAGCCCGTGTACTGGTCGTTGCCAACTTCGATGGCCAGCCTCAACCGCTCAACCTTAATGACATTGATGGCTGGAACGGCAATCAATATGGACAGATGATTGATCTCTACTCCGGCCAATCTCCCGATATTTTCAAAGACACGCTGGTTGTTCCCGGCTTCGGTTTCTACTGGTTATGTGAAATGGTGTGATCAGTTCGCCTCTGTGACAATCGATATTACAAACCTGACTGAGCCTGAAGTCTCCTGCGACCGCTGCAAGGCGTGCTGTTGCCGCCTTGAAGTCATGCTTATTACCGAGACTGGAGTCCCCGGCCATTTTATCGAGATTGACAGATGGGGCGGCAGGGTGATGGCCCGCCTGGCGGACGGCTGGTGCTCCGCACTCGACCGCAACACCATGCGCTGTTCCATTTATGACAAACGCCCCTGGATATGCCGTGAACTTCAGGCCGGGGAGCACGAGTGTCTTAGTGTCCGAGCAGAGCACATATAGCGATGGTTAAATCGCTTGTTTAAAACAGACGCCAATCAGTGAGTATTACTGCTTATGCGTCTGATGACGTCGCCAGCTTTTTCCAGTCAGAATGAAAAAACTCACCGCGCGGCTTATCAGTTCTTTCATAGGTATGCGCACCAAAATAATCTCTTTGCGCCTGCAACAGATTAGCGGGTAATTTCTCAGTCCGGAAGCCATCGTAAAAGGCTAATCCAGATGACATTGCCGGTACCGGCACACCGGCTTGTACTGCGGTCGCAATCGCATCACGCCAGCCTCGCTGTGCCTTTACAATCGCATTCTGAAAATAACGATCAAGTAATAAATTATCCAGTTCAGGGTTATTCTCATAAGCGACTTTAATATCGCCGAGGAACTGGCTACGAATAATACAACCTCCGCGCCACATCAATGCAATATCGCCATAAGCCAGCTTCCAACCAAGCTGACTGGCCGCCTCTTTCATCAACATGAAGCCCTGGGTATAAGAGATAATCTTCGAGGCAAACAGGGCATCACGCACTGCATCAATAAATACAGCCTTATCGATGTCGACATCATATGTTGGCGCAGAAAAAACTTTTGAGGCCGTGACGCGTGTCTCTTTCAGCGATGAGAGATAGCGCGCGAACACCGCTTCGCCAATTAGTGTCAGCGGCACACCCATCTCGAGCGCATTAATACCGGTCCATTTACCGGTCCCTTTCTGTCCGGCCGTATCCAGCACTTTATCTCCCAGCCATTCACCATTCTCTTCAACCTTGAGAATATCTGCGGTAATCTCAATCAGGTAGGAATTCAGATCACCGTTATTCCATTCACTAAAAATTTCTGCCAGTTCGGAAACTTCCAGTTGTAACACTTCGCGCAGAAGATGAAACGCCTCACAGATGAGCTGCATATCGCCATATTCGATACCGTTATGCACCATCTTGACATAGTGGCCAGCGCCGCCCTCTCCCACCCACTGACAACAGACATCGCCATCAACTTTGGCCGCAATCGCCTGAAAGATATGCTTCACCAACCCCCACGCTTTTTTGTTCCCACCCGGCATAATAGAAGGGCCAAAACGGGCCCCCTCTTCACCACCTGAGACGCCGACGCCAAGAAATAAAATACCCTTCGCTTCGCACGAAGTCGTTCTACGTTGTGTATCAGAATAGAGCGAATTACCGCCGTCGATAATCACATCCCCCTCATCCAGATGTGGTAACAGCTGCTCAATAAAACTATCGACCACTTCACCCGCTTTGACCATCAACATGATTTTTCGCGGTGATGCCAGACTATCGCAGAACGCTTTAATCTCTTTGGCACCGATAATCGATTTTCCTTGCGCTTCCCCCGCAAGAAAATCATCCACTTTCTGTACTGAGCGATTATAGACAATCACATTAAAACCGTTGTCCGCCATATTCAAAACAAGGTTCTGGCCCATCACCGCTAAACCAATTAGCCCTATATCTGCTTTTTCCATTGCGTTATCCTTAGCTGTGCGTCATCACTGATTATAGTGAGATCGTGATAAACCTTTTATAAACGTGCTTTTTAAACTGATGCAATAATAGCAAGCGTGCTGATTAAGTTTACACCAACTAAACGGTATGCAATAGCATCACAGATTCACTTGAAGGATCCATTTTAACGATGCCATCAATAGATAAAGACGAATTTCCCCACATCGATAACCTCATCTACCTTAACCACGCTGCTGTTGCGCCGTGGCCACGCAGTGTCGCCGCCGCAGTGAGCGACTTTGCCGCACAGAATAGCGGCTTTGGTGCTCAGCACTACCCGCGCTGGCTGGGCACTGAAATCACACTGCGCCAACGGCTTGCACGGTTGATCAATGCGCCGTCGCCTGATGATATTGCGCTACTGAAAAACACCTCTGAAGCACTCTCGGTGATCGCTTACGGTATCGACTGGCAACCGAGTGACAACATCGTCACCAGCGATCAGGAGTTCCCCTCTAACCGCATCGTATGGGAGTCACTCAAGCAGTTTGGCGTTGAACTGCGCGAGGTTGATCTCAATTCAGCCGCGACGCCAGAAGCTGCGTTGATCGAACAGATGGATGACAACACGCGCCTGCTGACCATCAGCTCTATCCAGTATGCCAGCGGTTTAAAGATGGATCTGGCGCCGCTCGGCCAGCACTGTCGCGCCAATGATATTCTATTCTGCGTCGACGCGATCCAGAGCATTGGCGCAATCCCCTTCGATGCACAGGCGATTGAAGCCGACTCCGTTGTCGCCGATGGCCACAAATGGATGCTGGGACCCGAAGGACTGGCACTGTTCTACTGCCGCGCGGAACTACGCGACCAGCTCAAGCTGCATCAATACGGCTGGCATATGGTTGAGGCACTGGGCGATTATGATCAAAAAAACTGGCGCGTTGCACAAAGCGCGCGCCGCTTTGAATGTGGCAGTCCCAACATGATCGCAATTCACGCGCTTAATGCCGCCATTGCGCTGATCCTTAAAACTGAAGTAGCGACGATAGAGTCTGCGCTATTACAACGTAGCGAACATATGATGGCGATCATCAATGACCACCCCAGGATCACGCTATTAACCCCGACGGAAACGGGACGTTATGGCGGCATCGTCACATTTCACGCTGAAGGGGTTGAACAGCAGGCGCTCCATCAACAACTGATGGCAGATGATGTTATCTGCGCGCATCGTGGCGGTGGCATCCGTTTTTCACCTCATTTTTATACCCCGCTATCTCAACTCGATCAGGCCTTTGAAAAAGTGAACGCGTTTATTGCCTGATCCCTTCGCACGCTAACGAAAGGGATAGAATGATGAAACCTTTGTGATAGTTTTGCGATATTTTTCTGCCATAGTGCCGCAAAGTCTTACTCAGGAGCGGTAACAGATGAAGCGGGTAATCTCATCGCTAATATTGGCATCCAGCCTTTTGTTCGTCAGCCTGCTCTCCACCAATCAAGCTTATGCGGCTACCGTCACCTTCAATACGACAGAGACGCGAACCAC
>CALZIG010000005.1 GCA_945787585.1 uncultured Gammaproteobacteria bacterium
AGTGGATCACAGCCACCATCGATCATCCGTGCAAACCAGTACAGTGCACCGTCGGGCGATGAACCGCGCACTGATTTATGCAGTGCGGAAATCTGGTCGTAAAAGGCCTCGCCACCCTTATCGAAACGGCGCACACCACCGCCAATAATTTCGTTAATCAGCGCTTCGGTAACGCGCTGCTTGCCGTCGTCATCGCCCGCTTCATAAGGGGCAAGATCGGAGATAATCTCAAGAAAGTTCAGCGCACGCCGTGCATCACCATCGGCCGCGGCGGCCAGTTCATCACGTAACGTTTCCGGAAAGTCTATTGCACGATTGCCAAGACCACGGTCCGTATCAAGCAGCGCACGATCGATGATGGCGCGTATCGCATCGGGCTGCAGTGCCTTTAACACATAGACACGAGCGCGTGACAACAGCGCGTTATTGAGTTCGAATGAGGGGTTCTCTGTGGTCGCACCAATGAAAATAAAAGTACCGTCTTCAATATAGGGGAGGAATGCATCCTGCTGCGCCTTGTTGAAGCGATGCACCTCATCGATAAACAGTACCGTACGTCGTCCCTGCGTCGTCATAAAACCCTGCGTCTTTGCCACCGCCTCGCGCACATCTTTAACGCCGCACAACACCGCCGAGAGACTGATAAATTCGGCATCGGCATAGCGCGCAATCAGACGCGCCAAGGTGGTCTTACCACTGCCCGGCGGCCCCCAGAAAATCATCGAGTGTAATTTGTCTGCTTCAATCGCACTGCGCAGTGGCTTGTCGCTGCCCATCAGGTGCACCTGCCCAAAGAACTCATCAATGGACTGTGGGCGCATGCGATCAGCCAACGGGTGACCGTGCATCTCATCCAACGCCGCAGCCACTTTTTTCGCTGCGTTTAACATCAGGGGCGCTGCCCTGCGGCCTCGTCAGCCATCTCTTCGATCACGTCCACACCGTCAGGCGCAACAAATTTAAACAGTGAACTATCGATACGCGGATTACGCTGCATCTCACTAAACGTCAGTCGTGTGGTCTGATCAAAACTGTCGACCAGCTCCATCACACGGAGTGACTGTGCGTCAAAGGCGAGTCGCATCATGGTGAAATTGGTTTGCTGTGCTTTAGGTTTTAAGGTGAGCCATTCAAGCCCGCTATCTGCACCGCTTTCGGTAATCACAAAACTATCATCCAGCGCGCCGCCACTGCTGAGCAGCAACATCGGCGTATCGCCCATCGACTTCTGCATCGGTTTGATCGTCACCTGCTCAAGATCGGCATCATAGATATAGATCTTTTTGCCATCGGCGATGATGGCCTGTTGATAGGGTTGCTGATAGTCCCACAGAAATTTATCGGGACGCTGCATGATCAATACGCCGCGACTCTCCTGGATTGACAAGGCGCTGGCATCCCTTACTGTCTGTTCAAAATTGGCACGCAGACCCGTCAGGCCGTCAAAGAAATGATTAAGACGATCGAGACCGTTACCCGCCTGTGAAGCAGTTGGCATCAACAGCATCATCATTAACAGCCGGCCCATAAAAGGTTTACAGATACGTTGCAACATCACACTCAAAACTCCTTTATTTAGCCGGAGGCGGTGCCAGCACTTCACGCGAACCATTGGATTCCAGCGGGCCGACGATACCGGCATGCTCCATCCCTTCGACCAGACGGGCGGCGCGGTTGTAACCGATTTTAAGACGACGCTGCACGCCGGAAATAGAGGCCTTGCGTGTCTCGGTGACAATGCGTACCGCCGCATCGTACAACTCATCGCTCTCGGCGCCTTCGATCTCTGGCAGACCACCTTCACCACCACCCTCATTCGGCGCAAGCACTTCTTCGATGTAATCGGGTTCACCATACTGCTTGAGATGTGCGACGACTTTATGCACTTCGTGATCATCAACAAAGGCACCATGGACACGCGTCGGTACCGCGGTACCCGGCGGCAGATAGAGCATATCGCCATGGCCCAGCAGCTGTTCCGCGCCGCCCTGATCAAGGATGGTACGTGAATCAATTTTAGATGAGACCTGAAATGCAATACGCGTAGGAATGTTGGCCTTGATCAAGCCAGTGATCACATCAACCGAGGGTCGCTGTGTCGCCAGTATCAGATGAATGCCCGCAGCACGCGCCTTCTGCGCCAACCGCGCAATCAACTCTTCTACTTTTTTACCCACTGTCATCATCATGTCGGCGAGCTCATCGATGATCACTGTGATATATGGCAAAGGTTCCAGCGTAATCACCACTTCACCATCAACCGTCAATCCATCTGAAGGCTTCACCAGTGGGTCAGGGATTGGGTTACCGTTATCAATCGCATCCTGTACCTTACGATTGTAGTTCGTAATATTCCGCACGCCGAGTGCCGCCATCAGTCCATAGCGACGTTCCATCTCCGCCACACACCAGCGCAACGCATTGGCCGCCTCTTTCATGTCGGTCACCACCGGCGCCAACAGATGCGGGATCCCTTCATAGATTGAAAGCTCCAGCATCTTGGGGTCGATCATAATCAGCCGCATCTCTTTCGGTGAGGCGTTGTAGAGCATGCTCAATATCATCGCGTTAATCGCGACTGACTTACCGGAGCCGGTGGTGCCCGCTACCAGCAGATGTGGCATCTTGGCAAGATCGACCGCTACTGGATGACCACTGATATCTTTACCCAGAGCCAACGTCATCGGCGCGGCCACGCGGTCATACTCTTCTGACTGAATGATCTCGCTGAGACGTACCATTTCACGATGTTCATTGGGGATCTCAAGTCCGACCACCGATTTACCGGGGATCACCTCAACAATACGCACACTGATCGCCGACAGTGCGCGCGCCAGATCTTTCGCCAGATTACTGATCTGGCTCACCTTGACGCCCGCTGCCGGTTGCAGTTCGTAACGGGTAATCACCGGCCCCGGATGAACCTCGACCACCTGAACCTCAATACCGAAATCCTGTAACTTCAATTCGACCTGTCGTGACATCGCTTCCAGTGAAGCGTGGGAGATATTGTTTTTGGTTTGCTCAGGTTTATCCAGCAATGACAGTGGCGGCAGATCACCATTCGCATTCGTACTGGTCTTAAATAGTGGTACCTGACGCTCTTTCTCCATGCGCGTGCTGGTTGCCAGTTTTTTGATCACCGGCTCAATGCGTGGCTTGATTCGAGTCTTCTCTTTCTCTTTATCAATGCTCATGACTTCACTGCGCGCATTGCGCTGGCGACGTCCTTCGATATAGTCACGCAGACGATCGATCTGATTATGCAGATCATCTAACCACTTGAGCGTAAGCTCACCGGTACGATCCATCAGCACAATCCACGACAGGCCGGTAAAAAGGGTCACGCCCGTCATAAACAGCGCTAGCAACAGCAACGTCGCCCCGATAAAACTAAACGGTGTCACCAGCATGCCGCCGACACCCCCACCCAATATACCACCCGGCCCAGTACTCATCGGTAACGCATCCGGCGAGCTGACAAAATGGAGTGCGGCGAGCGCACTGCCGGCAATCATCGTCAGCAGAAAACCGCCACCATGCAGCGCAACCTGACGCATGTCGATGGCACCTTCAGTCGCGCGGCCACGGTAGAGTAACCAGCCGCCGTAGGCGACCATCAGTGGGAAGAGGTATGAAAAATAGCCAAACAGAGAGAGAAAAATATCCGCAAACCAGGCACCAGCCACGCCACCTTTATTATGAGTGACATCGCTGTTTGAACTGTGACTCCAGCCGGGATCGGCCGCATCGTAGGTGACCAGTGAGAGCAGCATGTAGAATGCGATCACGCCAAAAATAAAGAGCGCGCCTTCGCGCAGCCCCCTCACGAGATGACCCGCCAATGGCGACTGCTCTCCAGATTTATTACGCGTTGCTCGTCCCACTCACTTAGTCTTTGAAAAATGGCCTTAAAAATTAGATGCCTGACACAACAGAGGTTGCCTCAGGGGCGCTAAAAACAGAGCCAATTATGCCATAGATTACGTCAACGCGGGGTGGATTAAATCGCCATCACGCACATTGATCCCCATTTGCAGGCTGACGTGCTGGTCCAGCTCGCCATTAGCCAGTAGCAGTGCATAAGGAATCAACGCGGCCGAGAGTGCCTGCGACGCACTGCGCGGCACCGCCCCCGGCATATTGGTGACACCAAAGTGGAGCACCCCTTCCCACAAAAATGTGGGCGACTGGTAATTGGTGGGGCGCGTGGTCTCGATACAGCCGCCCTGATCGACCGCAATATCGATCACGACGCTACCTTCGCCCATCGTCCTGACCATCTCCGCCGAGACCAGATGTGGTGCCTTCGCCCCAGCAATCAACACCGCACCGATCAGCAAATCAGCACGCGCAACCTCCTCCGCAATCAGGTCATTGTAGGCGTAGAGCGCAGTCACATTTGGGCCGAGCGCACGCATCTGCGCCAGCTTTTCACGCTGCTTATCAAACACCACAACTTCTGCGCCCATGGCCGCTGCCAGGGTGGCCGCCCCTCCCCCCGCAACGCCACCCCCCAGAATCACCACGCGACCACGCGGTGCAGCCGGTAGCCCACCCAGCAGCACACCCTTGCCGCCATTGGGCTGATGCAGCAGTGTGGTGCCGATCTGAGTCGCCAGTCGGCCAGCAATATCACTCATCGGGGCGAGCAGGGGTAACTGACGATTTTCTTCAACGGTCTCGAACGCGACAGCGGTCAGTCCAATATTCAACAGTTTGCGGGTCAATTCGGGTTCAGCGGCAAGGTGCAGGAAACTAAATAACAGGTGATCTTTTCGCAGCA
>CALZIG010000006.1 GCA_945787585.1 uncultured Gammaproteobacteria bacterium
GCCTGTACACGCTCAAGTGGCTGTCCGGTGTGATGCGACATCACCTGATTGAGCTCATCACGGATACGCAAAATTTCACGTGCATGGATATCAAAATCGGCTGCCTGCCCCTGAAAACCACCCAGAGGCTGATGAATCATCATACGAGAATGAGGCAAGCAATAACGCTTATTTTTTGCCCCACCAGTCAACAGCAGTGCACCCATGCTGGCCGCCTGGCCAATACACATCGTACTGACATCGGGTTTAATAAATTGCATCGTGTCATAAATAGACATCCCGGCGGTCACAGAGCCGCCCGGCGAATTGATATAGAGGTGAATATCCTTATCCGGGTTTTCAGATTCAAGAAACAATAATTGAGCCACCACCAGATTGGCCATGTGATCCTCTACCTGGCCTACCAGAAAGATTACCCGCTCTTTAAGTAGTCGAGAATAGATATCGTAGGCACGCTCTCCACGTGAAGACTGTTCCACCACCATGGGAACCAGATTCATGCTGGTGTCTCCTGTTATCGCCTGATTAATTAATCTATCGGTCATCACCCTCTATCCTTTAGTACGTCATGTTACACAGCAACTATTTGTCTTATCTCGAAATATTACCTAAATCCGAGTCCAGATTACTCACTTTTCCAGGCCATTTATACCCTGACAAGCCATTTAATGCTGCTTTGACTTGTTTCCTGCCTGACGTCAATATTCGGCTTATAACACTAATTCATAAGCAATTAATCACATCACATTGCTTTCTGCTGGGTATTGGCGCTATCAACACCTTCCTGCGTCCTGTACAGCACTTACAAAGCCCACTATACCTTCAATAATGACACCCAACTACTCACGTCATCACCTCGGCGAAAGCCTTAGACTAAACAGGGTTACTGCTTGGAGCGCTCCATCAACGCCTCAAAAGTAGTCGCCTGCTCATCAAACTGGACCTGTCCCAATACCCAATCAACCACCATTTCCTCTAGTACGACAGATTCGATCTGTCTCAAACGCTCACGCTCAGCGTAATACCATTTCACCACTTCATCCGGCGTATCGTATGTCGACGCCACTGATTCGACGGTTTCACGTATTTTATCTGGTGATGCCTTCAATTCATTCGCTTTAACAATTTCCGAGATTAATAAACTCAATGTCACGCGACGACGAGCCTGATCTTCGTACATATCGCCACTCAAATCCAGCCCTTCTATCGGCACCCCCTGATTGCTCAGGTTAGTCTTCATCTGATTCATCAATGCTTCGATTTCATCGTCAACAAGGCTCTTGGGGAGATCCAGCGGGTTTTTCTCAAACAGCATATCCATCACCGCCTGCTTGGTCTTCCCCTTGATTGCCTGATCCAGTTCATACTGCATGCTTTTGCTCAACTCACCGCGCAGGTCATCTAAACTATCAATGCCAAAGTTTTTGGCAAAATCTTCATCAATTTCAGGCAACTTCGGTTCGGAGACGGATTGCACCGTCACCGCAAACTGCGCCGCTTTGCCGGCCAGTTCGGTTGACTGATAACCTTCTGGAAAGGTGACATTCACCACTATTTCATCCCCGGCGGAGGTACCTAGCAGCTGATCCTCAAACCCCGGAATAAATGTCCCTGAACCCAGCACCAGCGTCACATTATTGCCTTCGCCACCCTCAAATTTCTCGCCATCGATCGAACCCACAAAGTCGACAACCAACTGATCCTCTGCCTGCGCTGCACGTTCAACCGCTTGCCACTCAACCCGCTGACGGCGCATTTTGTCGATCATGCCATCGATATCCGCAGCTGAAATCTCAGCGGTCGGTTTTTCAACGCTCACACCCTCAAAAGAAGCGAGTGTTACTTCTGGAAAGACCTCAAAAGTCGCAATAAATTCAAGGTTGCCGCTCTCCGCAGTCGGGATCGGCTCAAATACAGGCATTCCGGCTGGCTGTAATTTTTCTGCGGATAGCGCCTCATAGAAACTTGAACGCGTCACTTCATCCATCACTTCCTGGCGTACTTTTGGCCCATATTTGCTCGCGACCACTTTGGCCGGCACTTTGCCCGGGCGGAAGCCGGGAAGCTTCACCGTCCGCGACAGCGACTGGAGACGCTTCTGCACCTCAAGATCAACCCGTTCAACAGGCACTGCGACCGTCATTTTACGCTCTAACGCACCGGTGGCCTCTACAGAAACTTGCATGTCATCTTTCCTCAATTAAAATAATTCTATCTAAATTCAATCTATTAAACAGGTTGTTGAAAAAGCCTCAGCTGAATGCGAGACAAGGCAAAATTTCGACAAGCACTCAAAAAGCGCTAAAGAGACGCAGTTTACACGTAGTAAATGTGCATTTCGAGCCGAATTTTCAAGAGTTTACCAGAATCGAGGTGCGATGCCCTCGTACCGCATACGATTTCTCGGCAATATATTCATCGACTCACAATATCGCCAGACGAATACGATACCCACATTGACCGTGCTAACTGCAATCTGAGCAAAGAATTATGGTGTGTAAACAGTAAAGATGGTGCGAAAGGAGAGACTCGAACTCTCACGGGTTGCCCCACTGGTACCTAAAACCAGCGCGTATACCAATTTCGCCACTTTCGCAAAGATAAACATATTACGACGTAATATGCCGGCTAACTCAAACTTATTGCAGTATATCCTTAAACTGCCCCTTCCAACACCACTCCGTAGAACCAAAAATGGTGGGCCGTGTAGGGATCGAACCTACGACCCGCTGATTAAGAGTCAGCTGCTCTACCAACTGAGC
>CALZIG010000007.1 GCA_945787585.1 uncultured Gammaproteobacteria bacterium
CGTTCTCTTTGATCGCCTCGGTCAGCAGTGCATTGATCAGGCGGATGATCGGCGCATCATCCTGTGTCTCCAGCAGGTCTTCCGGTTCCGGCATCGCCTGTGCAATGCTGGTGAGATCGAGTTCGTCGCCGAGGTCACCCATCGACTGCATTGCGCTGGAGCCATCACTGGCATAGGCCTTCTGGATCAGGGTGTCGAACTGTTCGGCATCGAGCATCTGCTCAACCTTGATCGGCATACTGAGGAAACGACGCGTTTCGGCCAGCGCGAGTGCGGTGACATTTTCACGGCAGACCAGCAGCGAACTCTCTTCACCGATCTCACTGACCAGCACACCGTGACGTTTTGCAAAGTTAAAGGGGGGGCGTTTTACTACTTTTGCGATGACCTCGTCGTCCGCCACCAAATCTGGTGACGACAGCGGTAATGTTATCTCTGCGGCAGCCTGAAGGACTTCTGTCGCCTGCTCATCAAGATCATTCGTTTGTGGCACGGTCACTGTCCGGCAGGGCTGTACTTGTTTTTTTGTCATCCAACATCACAGGCATCTCGAACGCTGGCGGCAACGCAAGCGCCTCCTCCATTGTCGGCATCACCGGCGACTCTTCTTTGGGCATCATCAACAGCCCTTTTTCACGCACTTCTAGCTGCCTGTCACGCTGATGACTATATTTACTATTGGTCAGGCGCGATGACATTGAAGCGTCACGAATAATCGTCGGGTGCAAAAACACCATCAGGTTCTGTTTGATTTTAGTGGTGGTCTTGTTTCTAAAAAGCCAGCCAAGTCCTGGAATATCCCCGAGCAGCGGCACCTTCTGCACCGACTCCTGCACCTGATCATCGATCAGCCCGCCGAGTACGATCATCTGCCCATCATCAACGATCACATTGGTCTTGATGGAGCGGGTATTGGTGATCAGATCAACGGCACTGGAAGCGCTGGAACTAAGGCTATCCACCGACTGTTCGATCTCCAGCTTCACCGCATCGCCTTCGTTAATCTGCGGTTTTACCTTCAATGTGATACCGACATCTTCGCGCTGAATAGTCTGAAATGGATTGGTGGGCGACGAGGAGCTGCCAGTGGAACTAAACGATCCAGTCACAAACGGTACTGTCTGGCCAATGACAATCTCCGCTTCTTCGTTATCCATCGTTACAATCGTCGGGGTGGAGAGGATGTTGGTAGTGCCATCGCCTTTCAGCACATTCAGCACGGCGGCAAAATTGAGTGTGCTCGAATTAAACACGCCCGCACCAATCAACACACCATTACCCACCGAAGGGGCGACGCCTGCTTTGGCCGCGGCACCAATTTCAGCAATACTACCGCCACTACCGGCGCCAAAGTTGATCAGCCCAACCGGGCCCTCGCGTTTTGGGGTGCCATCAAAGGCCCACTGCACGCCGAGTTCTGCACTAAGATTTTCGGAGACCTCTGCAATCACGGTTTCAATCAGCACCTGCGCACGACGCACGTCGAGCTGTTTGATCACCGACTCCAGTGAACGAAAGTGATCTGGCGGCGCGGTGATTACCAGCGCGTTGGTCGCCTCATCGGCCTGAATATTGATCGGTGCGTTGTTAGCGGCGCTGCCCGCCTTGCCCTTGCCCTGCTTCTCCACACTCTTACTGACCCCGGTGAGGACCTTCACCATGTCTTCCGCCTGAGCATAGCGCAGGTAGATCACACGGGTATTGCCGCCGCTCTCCAGTGGGGTGTCGAGATGGGAGATGATGGCGCGCACCCTCAGCCGTCCAGACTTGCCACCGCCGACAAGAATACTATTGGTGCGTTCATCAGCGAGCAAAATGGGTGCGCCATCGGGCGAGGCATTGCCGCCCTTCCCACCTTTCCCCTGCTGTTCCAGCGCGGTCATAATGCGCACAACTTCCACCGCCGAGGCGTGCTGTAGCTGGATGATTTCGATTTCATCATTACTGGGGGTATCGATACGACTAATGATATTCATCAGGCGAGTAATGTTGGCGGCGCGATCTGAGATGATCAAAATATTCGCCGGCACGTACGCCGCGAGGTGTCCCTGCTGCGGCACCAGTGGGCGTAAAATCGGCACCAGTTGTGATGATGAGACATTTTGCAGCGCGATGACGCGTGTCACGATCTCATCCCCGGAACCCGGCGAACCCTCGTCGGCTAACGGCATCGCCTTCTGTTTGGCGCTGGCATCGGGCAGAATCTTGATCACGTTGCCACTCGGCACGGCTGAAAAACCGTGGACTTCTAATATGGATAAAAAGATACCGTAGAGTTCATCGCTCTCCATCGGATGCGATGAGATGATCGTCACCTTGCCTTTGACGCGTGGGTCAACAATGAAATTTTTACCGGTCGCTTCAGATACAGTGCTGATCACCGCACTGATGTCAGCATCCTTAAGATTAAGCGTAACGCTTTTAGCGAATGCCAATGTTGAAAAACAGGCAGAGAATAACAGCGCCGCAGCGAATAACGCGCCGCGCCGGGTGAAAACATGACACCCCGTATAATGATGCTTAATCTGCTGCAAGCCTGCTTCTCACTATCCTTGAAATCAGAGCATAATTACTCTTTATTATTACGATACAATGTTATATCAAAACTAACGGCATCTTTAGTTAAATATTAACGCCTATCCAGTTGATGCAGTAGAACTTATGCTAGTCAATACTAACGTCAAACGACTGTGCACGCCCATTTCTTTTTATATCCAGCCGCACACTATTCGCGGTTTGCAGGCTGCGTAGCACATTTAATCCCTTCGCAGGTGTATCGAGCTGAATGCCATTGACGGCGGTGACAATATCGCCCGACATCAATCCCACCCGATCAAACAGCGCACGGTCGCGCCCCGGGCTAACTTCATAGCCGATAAAGCGCCCTCTATCACTTTTAGGGTTCATCCGGATCGCATCGGTCAGCCGCTGCGGTTCACGCATCAGCTCTTCACGGTACTGTTTGAGGTTAAGCGCGCTGCCCGCTCGATTACCAACAGCCCTGTTACGCGTTGATGAGGTGGCCGGCTGGCCAATCCCCATCGACTCATTCGGCAGTTCAAGTGTCTCCAATGCGCCATTTCGCATCAAAATAACATTGGTCTCGTGGACTTCTTTCAGGGTGACCCCCCCGGATAACTTGCCATTCACGGGGTAAAACTGCTCCTGACCATTGGCCTCTGCGATGATGGCACCGCCCCCCTGCTCCGAGACATAAACGCCGCGCAACGTCAGCTTGAGTTTTGTTTTGGGGATCTCCTGTTGCACGATAGCGGCGGCCGTGACCTGCTGTTCTTTACCAAAAAGGCTCCAACGGGCAATATTCCAGCTACCACTAGCAACGGCCTGCTGCTGAGTTACGCGCTGCTGCACTACCGGGGGTGCTTCACTCTCAACCGCCGGTACCATACGCCAACTCAGCACGGCGGCACTATAGGCCAGCAATAGCACCAACGTGATATTAACTGCTGTCACCAGCTGGGTTGAGCCGGCACCCTTTGCAGCCAGGGCCGGCAGCCCTTTCCAGTCTAAGGAAAAATTCATCGCCATCTCTTAAATATAACCCATCACTTAATACAACTAAGCCCAATACTCAATATCGATAGATGATGCCTATAGTACCGTAAGTAAAACATCATATACGTTACCTCTTTAACGGCCACATCGACTGCATAATAATGTGGGCGAAAAATTACCACCGGAACAAGTGCTCAAAGCAGAAAAAGATAAAACCTGGCACACATTATCTAAAACAACGAATTCTTATGCACAAGTGCAGATGTTGTTTTAACCAAAACAGGGCAAACCACATTTCAATATCACGGTTTTTGTTAACTCACTGTTTTTGTTAAATATGATTTTCGAACAAAAACTACACAATTTAATCCCGAGCGTTGACTTTTAACGATTTCAGCGCTTTTGTCCCAGACTTTCCACAGAGTTATCCACAGTTTCTGTGGGTAACTCCTAATTTTCAACGGTGACAAGTAGTTAAATGAACTTTTTATGACAAGCCATCATTCATGGAACATGACTAGTGAAACAATGTGGCTTAGCTCACCAGCTAAAGAGCGTCCACTGCGGAATCAGCAACCCTTCATCAAGTCCGTTTTGACGACTATCGAGACTGCCGTCACCATCGGTATCCACCAGATAATAGGTAAAGCCTTTGCGCGGGGTGACTTTGATCATAAAGAGCTGGCCGTTGATGCGATGCTCCTCAATGATTTCATTCTGATTGCGTGTAATCGTCACCTGCGGCTCTACATTTTCGGGTTCAGCCGCTGTCACCAGCGGCGCAACAGCGACCGTCAACATCACACACAACAACAGTTGTAACAATTTTTTCATAGATCCAGTAATCTCTCACCTTCCGCTGGGGACAGTGCAATGTCACTTCTTCAATCGATCCACCAGTGGCACGAATTAACTTTCGTTCGCCCATAACGCTTTTTCATCGCCACCATTATAATGGTGGCCGCTCGACGTATATTAGCAGATCAAACTCACACGTTAACTAACTATTATTAATTACTTTCATGACTAAAAAAGCCCCCGACCCACTGCTCATCCTGATCGATGGCTCTTCGTATCTCTATCGCGCCTTTCATGCGATGCCGCCGCTGACCAATGCTCGGGGCGAGGCCACCGGCGCGGTCTACGGCGTGATCAACATGTTGCGTACGCTGATCAAAGAATATCAACCCGATTATATTGCGGTGGTCTTCGATGCCAAAGGAAAGACCTTTCGCGATGCGCTGTTTGAGCAGTACAAGGCGAATCGTCCGCCGATGCCCGATGAGTTGCGCTCACAGATTGAGCCGCTGCACGCACTGGTCCGCGCGATGGGACTGCCGTGCCTGGTCGAAGAGGGGGTCGAGGCGGACGACGTGATCGGCACACTGGCCCTGCAGGCGGCGGCAGAGGGCATCCGCACGGTAATATCCACTGGTGATAAAGACATGGCGCAACTGGTCAATGAGCACATCACCCTGATCAATACGATGAACAACAAGACGCTCGACCGTGCCGGTGTGATTGAAAAATTCGGCCTGCCGCCAGAACAGATCATCGACTACCTCGCCCTGATCGGCGACACCTCGGACAACATCCCCGGTATCCCCGGGGTCGGCCCCAAGACCGCCGTCAAGTGGTTTAACCAGTACGGTTCACTCGATGAGATCATCCATCAGGCCGACACCATCAAAGGCAAGATCGGCGAAAAATTCCGCGCC
>CALZIG010000008.1 GCA_945787585.1 uncultured Gammaproteobacteria bacterium
CTGGAACAGCGTTTAGGGTTAGTACTGCCCGGGTTAAAAATGGATGAAGGTAAGATCCCATTTGGTTCAGCGGCGATTTGCAAAGCCTTTGAGATGTTATTAAAACCGCTCGAATTTGAGATTAAAATCAAACTTGCGATATATCGATCGCTTGAAAGAACACTGCTTGAATCGATGGGCTCACTCTTTGACGAGCTCAATGAAATATTACGCCAGGCCGGGGTGATGCCTGAGATTAAAAGGATAGCGAAGAAGAACGAGTCGTCTGAACGCACACCGAAAAAAGAGGCCGAACCCGCGTTAGCCCAGGGGCCGGGTGAAAGTCAGGGTGAAGGTGGCGGAGAGGGCAGCGGCGGTACTGGTACCGGCGGCGGTGGTGATGGCGATGGTGCAGGCGCAAGTGTTGCGCACAGTTTTCAGGGGATTCAGCAGCTGGCAGGCCTGTTTGCGGAGGGCACCTTTAGCGATCCAGCAAAACAGGCGGAACTGGTTGCAACGCCGGTCACACCACAGTTGGTTGAGGCTCTGTCGGGGCTACAGGTCTCTGATGAGTTGTTTGAAGCGGGCGCAGAGATTTCAGGTGAAGAATTTAAGGCGCGCATCAAGGCGCAGTTGAGTGAGCATGATGGCGCACCGGACGGTGGCATTAGCCAGCTTGATGATGAAACCATCGATGTGATCAGCATGATCTTCGATGACCTGATGAATGACGAAGCACTGCCGGACTTTATCAAGGCGCTGCTCGGGCGCCTACAGATTCCAGTGTTGAAAGTAGCGATTATTGATCGCGTCTTTTTCGCTGAAAAAGATCATCCGGCAAGAGCGTTATTAAATGAGCTGACCATAGCAGGACAGGTGGCGAGCACCGATGAAGAAGAGAGTGCGAACCTTATCTATCAAAAAATAGAGTCGGTGGTATTGCAATTGGTGGGCGAATTTCAAGGTGACCTGGTCATCTTTGATAGCTGTCTTTCAGACTTACGTGCCTTTATAGCAGAGCGGGATGCGGGTTTTGAAGCGGCGCAACAGGAGATCAGTGAGCGTGCGCATAAGAACAGCTTTGCGGCACAGACTCGAAAGAATGTTGCCGAAGAGATCGCCAATCGGCTATTGAAGCGCGAAGTACCGGACGATGTCCGCGCCTTTCTGATGGATGGCTGGCGACATGTATTATCGACCATCATCTTAAATGAAGGTGAAGCGTGCGCGGCGCTGAAGCGTGCAGAGCAGGTGACCGAAGACCTGATCTGGAGCGTTGAACCACTCAAAAAACCAGAAGCAAAGAAGAAATTATTATTGGTTGTGCCGTTGATTCTTGATGCCCTGAAAGAAGGGCTGGAGATGATCGGTTATACTGACGCACAGATACTGGAAGTGAACCAGATGCTGGAGCAATACCATATTGCCAATATTAAAGGTGGAAAGCAGACGGCTGCCACTGTGACTGATGGTAAAGCGCCGGTTGTCGATAAAATCGATCAGATGTTGCAGGATCTGGAAGATGAGCTTGACTTGCCCGCGGCACAACGCATCGGAGGGGACCCGCTCTCGTTGATCGCTTCCGGCGATAGTGGTTCCGATAATTTTGAACAGATGATGAAGGCGATGGGCTTTGACGATGGGTTGAGTGAGGATGATGCCCCGCGTATCAATGATCGCTATACTGTGCAGGTCGATGTGCTGGAAGAAGGGGCATGGGTTGAACTACAGGATGACAATGGCGATTGGAAGCGCACCAAATTAGCCTGGAAAGGGGATGAGTTCACCAAGTATGCGTTTGTAAACTGGCGCTATAAGGTGGTGGCTGAAAAGTCCTATTATGGGCTGGCTGATGAGTTTAGGCAGGGGAATGCTGCTATCATTGAAGACCTGCCGCTGTTTGATCGCGCATTTGATAGCGTTTTTACAAAAATTATGAAGTTAGCGGGGTAGCTGCTGCACCCGTTGCGATTGAGGGATAACAGACATGAATCGAAGTATAGGACGGCTGCTGGCCGTTATTTTTTTGTTGGCTATGGCTGGGTGCATGGAAAACAGCAGTCAGGATGCATCATGGTTACTGGGGAAATGGGAGTTAGCACATAATCCCGAGGGTGATGATGAAGATGTGTTGATCTTTGATTCAGACGACACGGTAACGGTACTGGCAGAAAAGGGTGGCAAAATCCAGGGAAGCTACACCTTTGATGGCAATGTGGTGAAGATATCGTTACCCACTGAGCGCAAGATCATTGAGGTTGAATTTGACGTATCATCTGATCATAGCAAACTGATCTATGAATCAGGCGCCTATTATAATAAGCACTAGTGTGTCGCACTCCCGCAGATAATGCAGGAGCCGCAATGAGTCAGGTTGAATCTCAGCCTGATGTTTAATTTGGAGGAAGTATGGCTGAAACAGTAGACGAGATCACGATTAGTTACTCGGAAGATGGCGTGGAGTTGGTTAAACAGCTTGATAAAGAGGTGCTGACTAAAGGGGCGTGGTCGACGATCATTTTCAAATATCAGGACTGGGACAAGCGTAAAGAGGAGTATAGCCCGAACCGTTTTACGATTCGACGTTACCAGAAACGTAATGGCGAATATAACCAAAAATCCAAGTTCAATATTTCAAGTAAAGAGCAGGCGGAGAAGGTGATTGCTGCGTTACAGAAATGGACAGCGGAAGATTGATGGCAGATAAGCGATAAATAAACCTTTGTAAATTAAACCCTGATGGCTATAGAAATCCCAGTGCGTACCGACATTACTTAGGATAGTATCTTGAAATACATGGATTTAGCATCGCAGGTGGATAATGGCCCGACCTTCCAACAATAAATCACTGGATGAACTATGGGATAGCTCCTACCTTGCCGGTGGTAATGCGGCCTATCTGGAGCAGCTTTACGAAAGTTTTCTGGAAGACCCCAATTCCATTGATGAAGTGTGGCGCGAGCGTTTTGAAACCCTGCCGGCGGTGAATGGCACGGCGAAAGATGTCTCGCATGCTGCCATTAAAGCCTCTTTTCGACAGCTAGCCAAACAGAAACAGAACCGCATGAGTCATGCAGCGTCTGCCATCGTTGGCGGCGGCTCGGCTCAGGGTGAAAAGCAGGCGCGAATCCTGCAATTTATCGATTCATACCGATTTCTGGGCCACCTTCAGGCGACGCTTGATCCACTGGGGATGACCGAGCTGACACAGGTCGATGAACTACGGCAGGCCCACTACGGTCTGACTGAACAGGACGCTGACACCACATTTCATACCGGCACACTCACCATTGATGGCGCTAATAGTGCTCCACTGAAAAATATTGTCGAGCATTTAAAGCGGCTTTATTGTGGCAATGTCGGTGTCGAGTATATGCATATCACGGAAGCCGCTGAGAGAAACTGGATCATGCAACGTGTCGAGGCCGGTTACGGTGCCGGCACGTTTTCTTCTGATGTTAAAAAACAGTTGCTGGACCGCATTACCGCCGCAGAAGGATTAGAGCGCTATCTTCATACCAAATATACTGGGCAAAAACGGTTTTCGCTGGAAGGGGCAGAATCGCTGATCCCGCTGCTGGATACGATTGTAAAACGTGGCGGCAGTCACGGTGTCAAAGAGATCATCCTCGGCATGGCCCATCGCGGTCGTTTGAATGTGCTGATTAACATTATGGGCAAAAACCCGTCAGATCTATTCCTTGAATTTGAAGGCAAGGTGAGGAATAACGAGGATGGGACGGGCGATGTAAAATATCACCTCGGTTTTTCATCGAATATTAAAACGCCGGGTGGGCTCGTGCATCTCGCCCTCGCGTTTAACCCCTCTCATCTGGAAATCGTCGGGCCGGTGGTGGAAGGGTCCGTGCGTGCCCGCCAGGAAGGGCGTAATGATGCTAGCGGTGATCATGTGGTACCGGTGGTGATTCACGGTGATGCCGCTTTTGCAGGACAGGGAGTAGTGATGGAGACACTCAACATGTCTCAGTCACGCGGTTATTCCACCAAAGGCACCATCCATCTTGTGATCAATAATCAGGTCGGTTTCACCACCAGCAACCAAAAAGATTCACGTTCGACACTCTACTGTACTGATGTCGCCAAAATGGTGAATGCGCCGATCTTTCACGTCAATGGTGATGACCCTGAGGCAGTATTATTTGTGACCCAGATTGCGCTTGATTATCGCATGACCTTTCATAAAGACGTAGTGATCGATCTCGTCTGCTATCGTCGCAATGGGCATAGTGAAGCAGATGAGCCATCTGCCACTCAGCCGCTGATGTACCAACATATCAAGGCAATGAAGACCACCCGGGCGCTGTATGCAGAGGCGCTAGTGAATGAGGGCGTAATCAGTGATGACGACGCGACAGCGTACGCGAGCCGCTTTCGTGATGCGCTGGATGCCGGTGATGGCGTGGTGCCTGATTTTATCCGTGAAGATGAGATTGAAAACCCCTACACTTTTGACTGGCGTCCTTATCTGAATGGCAATAGCACCCAGGCAGTGGATACCCGCATCGAACTCGCTAAGTTACGTCAGTATGCAGACCAGATGCACCAGTTACCGGAAGGTTTTGTGCTGCATACCAATGTGAACAAGATTTTTGAAAGCCGACATAAAATGGCCGCTGGTGCCTTGCCTGTCGACTGGGGCTTCGCCGAAAACATGGCCTATGCCACGCTCTTGAAAGAGGGCTATAGCGTCAGGCTATCGGGGCAGGACTGTGGGCGCGGCACCTTTTTTCATCGCCATGCAGTACTTTATAATCAGCAAAATGGCGAAACGCATGTGCCCTTACGACACCTGACCGATGAGAGCGATGCCAAACCGGTCAATTTTCTGGTGATCAACTCGCTGTTATCGGAAGAGGCGGTGTTGGCATTTGAGTACGGTTATGCCACCACAGACCCAGACACACTTACCATCTGGGAGGCGCAGTTTGGTGACTTTGCCAATAACGCACAGGTGGTGATCGATCAGTTTATCAGTGCCGGCGAACAGAAATGGGGGCGACTCAATGGGCTGGTTATGCTATTGCCGCACGGTTATGAAGGGCAGGGCCCCGAGCACTCCTCGGCACGGCTCGAGCGTTACTTGCAGCTCTGTGCGCAGCACAATATGCAGGTGTGCGTGCCGACGACACCGGCACAGATGTTTCACCTATTGAGACGGCAGATGATGATGCGCTGTCGCAAACCGCTGATCGTGATGACACCCAAGAGTTTGTTACGCCACCGTCGTGCGGTTAATTCACTCGAAGAGCTGTGTGATGGCAGCTTCCAGACGGTTATTCCAGAAACGGAAGTGCTGGAGGATGACAAGGTGAAACGCATCGTACTCTGTAGTGGCAAAGTGTATTACGATCTCTTTGATAAACGTCAGGTGGATGAGCGTCACGATGTTGCGTTGATTCGTATCGAACAGCTCTACCCCTTCCCCAGAGAAGCGCTGAAGGTAGAGCTTGAGCGTTATCCCAATGCTGAGAAATTTATCTGGTGTCAGGAAGAGCCAATGAATCAGGGTGCGTGGTTTTCCAGCCAGCACCACATGCGCACATCACTGGCCAAAGATTTTTACCTGGAATATGCTGGCAGACCTATTTCGGCAGCGCCGGCAGTGGGTTATATTCCACTTCATATTAAACAGTTGCAGGATCTACTGGAGAAAGCGCTGGGTAAAAACCCGGCGACCTCAACATGAATAGATGCTGGCTTAACCTTGAAAAGGATGACTGATGACAATCGACGTAAAAGTACCCAGCTTCCCTGAGTCTGTCGCCGACGGTTCTGTGATTGCATGGCATAAAAAACCGGGTGATCAGGTTACGCGTGATGAAGTCCTCGCGGAGATCGAAACCGACAAGGTGGTGTTTGAAGTGCCTGCCCCCGAAGATGGCGTGCTCAGTGA
>CALZIG010000009.1 GCA_945787585.1 uncultured Gammaproteobacteria bacterium
GGGGCCTTTGCATGGGCGGCAGATCAAGACAGAGTTCAGGCACAGGATCAGGTGCAAGTCTACGGCAGCCAGCTGATGACAGAACAGGAGCGTAACGAATATCGCAATAAAATTCGTGCTGCAAAAACGAGTCAAGAAAGAGAGCGTATTCGTCAAGAGCATCATCAGGCAATGACCCAGCGGGCAAAAAAACAGGGTGTTACACTGCCGGACGAGCCACCAGCGATGGGTTCTCATCGTGGGATGAGGGATGGGCAAGGTATGGGCTCTGGAGGTGGAATGGGGTCGAGAGATGGGATGGGCGCAGGCGGTGGTCGCGGCCGTTAATTATTAAAAGACTTATTCGCTTGCACTTCTTGAGCGTATTAAAATTGGAGGTAATAAAATGATTAAATTAATGAAAGTATTACTATTAGCTACTTTACCTGTTTTTTTTGGAGCAAGTGCGTTAGCAGATAGTCCAACCAAGCTTGATGTGGCTGACAGTCACTCTGTGGCGAACAAGGGGAAAATTAATTTGTATCGCGTGCAAATTCAAGGGCTGGAGTTTGGAAAAGATCAAGAGGCGCTTGATGCTGAAGTATTAGTTACGCTTGATACTCAGCCTGGGATGGTTTTTGGTTTGAGATTGCACCCTGATTCTCCGCCGATTAATAAAGTGATGGCCGATACTTTACGTGATGCGTATTTAAATCAGACGCCAGTGACACTACAGCATCAAGTCGCACCTGGTAATAAGCATGCCAAAATCCATGTTATTCAACTTAATTAAGTAGTGGGTTTTTTAGGAAGTAGGGCGTATCAATATGATTCAAGCGTTGATGCTGTCCTTATAACATTGTTTGGTAAGCGTTTACCGAAATAGCGTGAAACGAACTCCCTGCTTTGTGAAATCAGAGTGGGGATTTTTTTGAAATGATTATGGAAAAAGAGGAGCATTCCGAATAACTTACTTAAGGTTTTTTGTAAACTCACAGCGCTTATTGTTCGCGTTCTATTCGGGGCAGGAAAATACTTGGCGGTTGAATTACGCCAAATTACCTGTATTATGCGTAACTATGCAGCTGTGGCGTAATCATGCGTAATTATTAAATCTTTGCTTGAGGTGTTTTATGGAAGGGTGGCACTACCCCCGCGCTGATCTGGCTGAACATTATCTGAGCCTGCTGGCGCTTGGCATCTCGTCAAATTTTGCGATTATCGCACCACGGCGTAAAGGCAAGACACTGTTCGTGCTTCAGGATCTGGCACCGCAGGCGCAGAAGAAAAAATACATCCCCGTCTACGCAAGCCTGTGGCAAAACATCAACGCGCCCCATGAGGGGCTGATCACCGCGCTTGAAGAGGCGATCACCGCGCTGGATAAAAAGGCTGTCTTCAGCCGTCTGTTGAAGACCAAGATTAAGAAAGCCACGGTCAGCAATGAACTCCTCGGGAAAATGGAAGTGGAGTTTGCCGACAACCCCGGCACCCCCAGCAGCAGTGATCTGGCGTATCTGGAAAAGCTACTGAGCAGTCTGGAGAAGAAGGCGGCGAAAAAGACGATCCTGCTATTGATTGATGAGGTGCAGCACCTTTCCACATCGAAACACTTTGATACGCTCACCCATGCGTTGAGAACGATGCTGGATAAACGTCAGGGGCGGGTGAAGGGGATATTCACCGGTTCATCGCGCCACTATATGAACCTGTTGTTTAATGAGCCGCGCTCACCTTTTTACCACTTTGTTGAATCGGTGCCATTTCCAGATCTGGATAAATCGTTCATTGATTTTTTGAAGGATAAGCTAGCGCGCGATCATCAGATAACGGCGAGCCACCAGTCACTCAATCGCGCGTTTCTGAACTTCGATAAATCCCCTTACTGGATGATGAAATTGATCGCCCATATGGCCACGTTTAAGACGACGGTCGATGCGGCGCAGCAGTATGTACTCCAGTTGATGGAGGCCGCGGAGGGTTTTGAAGGAATTGCAATGAAGATGAAGCCGGTCGACCGAGTTATTTTTCTGGCATTAAGTGAAGGGGTCAATCCGTTTTCAAAGGAGCTGATGGAAAAGGTCGATCGGGAAACGGATGTGAAGGGCGTTCAATCTAATATTCAACGCGCGATCCAGCGATTGTCAGATGCAAACTTGATCAGTCAAATCCATAAAGGGGTTTATAACATCGAAAAACCGGGCATGAGGCGTTACCTGGAGCGGATTAAATGAGTCATCGAAAAGCGAAAGTGATCTCGTTTGATCGTGACTATTCCTGTTCATCTGCATAACGTATACGGCACACCAGTAAGCACTGTTTGCCGGCGGGGGTGGCGACCCGCACTTCGTCATCAATGGTCTTTTTTAACAGCGCCCTTGCCATCGGTGAGTCGATGCTGATAAAGCCGCGTTGGGCATCGGTCTCGTCGGCACCGACGATACGATAGGTTACTTCTGTCCCGTCATCATCTTCAAGGGTGACCCATGCACCGAAAAAGATATGGGTTTGGTCGGCGGGCTTGTCGTGCACAATCTTGAAATCCGGCAGCCGCTTCTGTAGATAACGAATGCGGCGGTCGACCTCGCGTAGCTCTTTTTTGCGATAGATGTATTCCGCATTTTCGGAGCGATCCCCCTCCGCGGCCGCGGTCGAGAGTGCCTCGACCACATGGTGCCTGCGTTTCCATAGCGCCTTTAGTTCATCATCCAGTGCGGCGTAGCCTTCGGGTGTGATGTAAAGTGATGATGGTGGTTGTGGCGGACGATAGCGTGACATCGGTTAAGCCCTAATCTTTTCGCATCCGGTTTGTTTTCTCTTTTTTGATATTGCGTATCACCCAGAAGATAACCCCTGCCACTACTGCGACAAGGCCGAGTTCAATCAAGAGCAGGTATTCCATCTCGATCTGCTATTCACAATCGAGCAGGCCGAGCACGCCCTCAAGTCCGCAGTAGTTAAACGCAACATCGGCGGCTGCCTGTACAGCGGGTTTGGCATGATAGGCAATGCTAAGCCCAGCAGGTGACATCATCTTCAGGTCGTTGGCACCGTCACCCATCGCAATGGTCTGGCTGAGTTCGATGTTGAGCTCTGCGCAGAGCTGGCGTAGAAAGGCCTCTTTTGCCTCCGCGCCGACGATACTGCCGACGACTTTGCCGCTCAGTTTGCCATTGCTTTCATCAAGCACATTGGCGTGGGTGTAGTCGAGTTGGCAGCGTGCTTTAAGGCGCTCGGTAAAAAAGGTGAAGCCGCCGGAGACAAGCGCGATTTTGATTCCTTTCGTTTTAAGCGCGGCGAGCATCTGTTCGGCACCGGGATTCAGTGTCAGCCGTTCATCGTAAACTTTCTGTAGTGCGGCGGTGTCGAGTCCATCTAGCAGGCTGACACGTTTTTTCAATGAGGTTTCAAAATCAATTTCGCCGCGCATCGCGGCTTCGGTGATCTCGGCGACCTGTGGTTTGAGGTTGGCGAAGTCGGCGATCTCATCGATGCATTCGATGCCGATAAAGGTGGAGTCCATATCGGTGATCAGCAGTTTCACCCGAGCCGGATCAAATCCTGTGGGTAACAGGTTGATGTCGAAGTCGGCCATGGCGCGAAATCCTGCGAGCTGCTTTGCGCTGACATTGTTGGAACCACTGATTTTGTAGTGGTGGGCGCAGTGCTTAAGCGAGCCGCCGGTGCGCTGGACGATCGAGCTGGCCTTGTCTCGATTGAGTTGTGAACCTTGCAGGATGATGGTGGGCATTGTTTTTTCTTTTTAAGTTGAAATAAAGTAATGCGCTACATGATACCCGATTTATAGGGGGATTATTCGGCGGGTAAAAACTGCTCCAGTAATGTATTCAGAAAACGCCGTCCCTGTTCGGTAGGGCGAATCGACTGGATGCTGTACTCCAGCAGCCCCTGTGCTTCGGCGCGTTGCAGTGTGCCATCGATCGTACTGATCGGCAGGCCGGTGTGATCAAAAAATAGGCTGGTGGGGAAGCCTTCGGTGAGGCGCAGCGCATTCATCATAAATTCAAACGGCACTTCATTGCGTGTCAGCACCTGTCGGGTGGCGTAGCGCTGTTCAGTACTGGCCAGTAGCAGGTAGTCGTTGGGGTGTTTCACCACCGCAGTGCGGGTGATGTTCTGTTGTGCCGCATCGGTGATCTTGGCGTGCGCACCCGCACCGATGCCGAGGTAATCACCGTACTGCCAGTAATTGATGTTGTGGCGACACGCCTGATCGGGCTTTGCATAGGCTGAAACTTCGTAGTGTTCAAAGCCTGCGTCGCCGAGTTTTTCCTGACATTGTGATTGCATCGACCAGCTCACGTCATCGTCCGGTGTGGTGGGCGGATGTTTATGAAACCAGGTGTTGGGTTCGATCGTCATCTGATAGTGCGACAGATGCGTCGGTTCCAGCGCAAGTGCATTCTCGATATCCTGCAACGCCTGCGGCAATGTCTGGTTGGGCAGGGCGAACATCAGGTCGAGGTTGAGCCGTTCAAAGCCGGCATTATGGGCATACTCGACCGCACGATACGCCTCACGGGCGCTGTGCACGCGCCCGATGCGTTGCAGCAGGTCGTCGTTAAGGCTCTGCAGGCCGATCGAGAGACGGTTGATGCCGGTGCTGCGGAACTCGGCAAACTTTGCCTGTTCGATCGCGCCGGGGTTTGCTTCCATCGTGATCTCGACCCCCGGTGCCAATGGTAAGCGGGCGCGTACTTCGGAGAGCAGGCGGTCCATCCCTTCGGCCGAGAAGAGGCTGGGGGTGCCGCCACCGATAAAGATGGTGTCGACGGTGCGGCCCCACACACTCGGCAGGCACTGGTCGAGATCGTGAATCAGGGCGGTGATGTATTCACGTTCGGGGATCGTCTGTTTCGCCTCGTGTGAGTTGAAATCACAGTAGGGGCATTTTCGAACGCACCACGGGATATGAATATAGAGTGCCAGTGGCGGGAGGGCGCTGAAGTTAAAAATGGTGGACTACCTTGTTGAAATTGAATCGAGCCACCCCGCCTCGCCCCGTGATTGCAGTGGCAGTGGCAGCGGGGCGGGGCGGTGGGCAGATTGATTATTCGATGTTGGTGGCAACCAGTTCACCGTTGTCACCATCGCGATAACGCACTATGACCTGACCGGATGCACTGTTGACGGCCAGTAGCAGTTTGTTGTCGAGTGAAAAGGTGATCGGCTTCTGCGTCTCCACATCCATGATGGTGAGGGTCTTGTGTTCGCGGTCGATTTCGGTGATCTGGCCGACGTGGGTTTTGGGGCCCATCGCACTGCACGCGAGCGTGATTGAGCTGGTTAAGAGCGCTGCGAGCGCGAAGCCCACGAGTGTGGTGATTTTTCTGGTAGCCATGATCTGTCTCCTTAAGTTGGATCGGTGCCGGTCGTGTTTCGACTATCTATCTATAGTGGTGTGCTTTGGCTCGAAATAAAACCCCTGAGTAATGGATTTATTGCGCGCATCTATTAACTGATTTTTAATGCCGTCAGTAATTGTTTAAGTGCCTGACCACGGTGACTCAAGCGGTTTTTCACCTCGGCGGGTAACGCCGCCGCTGCACAGTCGTGCGTCGGTACATAAAAGATTGGATCATATCCAAAGCCATTAGTGCCGTACGATTCGAATAAAATTCGCCCCTCCCAGCGCCCCTGACAAATGACAGGGGTGGGGTCGGCGGCATGTTCCATATAAACGATGGCACATTGAAAGCGAGCGCTGCGCTGTGCCTCGGGGATCTCTTGCAGGTCAGCCAGCAATTTATTGACGTTATCCTGACTACTGGCATCGACCCCGGCAAAACGGGAGGAATAGATCCCCGGCGCACCCTTTAATGCGTCGACCTCAAGGCCTGAGTCGTCGGCGATCGCGGGCAACCCGGTGTGATGGGCGGCATGACGCGCCTTGATGATGGCGTTTTCGACAAAGGTGAGGCCGGTCTCTTCCGCCTCGTCGAAATTGAAATCGGACTGCGGCGCGACCTCGATATCGAGGTCGGCCAGCAGTGCGCCGATTTCACGCACCTTGTCTGCGTTACCGCTGGCGAGAACGACGCGTCGAGGCACGGTTTAACCTTCCAGCGCCGCTTGTTGTTTACTGATCAGCTCAGCAATGCCTGTTTTCGCCAGCGCCAACATCGCATTGAGCTCATCTTCGCGGAAGGCGTGGCCCTCTGCGGTGCCCTGTACTTCGATAAAGGCACCGGCCTCATTCATCACTACGTTCATGTCGGTCTCGGCATTGGAGTCTTCCGGATAGTCGAGATCGAGCACCGGGGTACCTTTATAGATACCGACAGAGACCGACGCGAGGTAGCCGTGCAGCGGATTCTTTTTGATGATTTTCTTTTTCATCATGTGGTTAATGGCATCGACCAGTGCCACATAGCCGCCGGTGATCGACGCGGTACGGGTGCCGCCATCAGCCTGGATCACATCGCAATCGATGGTGATGCTGTTTTCGCCCAGCGCTTCAAGATCGATAACAGCGCGCAGCGAGCGACCGATCAGACGCTGGATCTCCTGTGTGCGTCCCCCCTGTTTACCGCGCGCCGCTTCGCGACCCATGCGTGAACCGGTGGAGCGTGGCAGCATGCCGTATGCGGCGGTCACCCACCCCTGGCCCTTGCCGCGCAGGAATCCAGGTACACGATTTTCGATCGACGCGGTGCAGAGTACTTTGGTATCGCCAAATTCAACCAGCACAGAACCTTCGGCATGTTTGGTGTAATTACGGGTGATGTTGATGGTTCTGAGTTCGTCGGGGGCTCGACCGCTGGGGCGCATAAAGATGAATCCTTTTGATGTTTGA
>CALZIG010000010.1 GCA_945787585.1 uncultured Gammaproteobacteria bacterium
CCGTAACGCTCTTCAATCGCGGTGACCTCACCAATAAAAACTGTCACAGGGTTTTCTTCGCCCATTAACAGCTCACATTCGCTGCCGAGCCCGATATCATTAAAGACAAAATCCGGCTCTTCTTCACCCTCAGGTCGACCCCAGTTTGTGAGATGCAATTCAGCATGCGCGCAACCATGCAGTGGTAGATTGACAACCATCGCTGTCAACGCCTCCTGCATATCTTCGCGTTCTTCGCCGTCCACTTTAAAATGGGGTCGACTACTGACAAATGCTGCTTCGCTCATAATTTAAAATAATGCCTTTTGTTTAATCGATCGTCAGGCGATCTTGTCGCTGTTGAATCAATGCCAACGTCTGTGCCAGTGCTGACTCCGCGTCGGCCATTGGAAGCTGCTGCGATGCCGGTTCCGCCTCAGCGAACTCAGTCACACTGTTTTCAACTTCTGCAATCACTTCGTTAATCAGTACTGGCATCTGCCCCTCTCCTGTTATAGCTAATCAAAACCGACACTCCCCTTCGCGCTGAAATTAATCTTTCCGCTGCCCGTTTGCTTTGTCGACAGCTGGCTTTTTGCTTTCAGTGGTGACAGTGATGAAACACTCCCCTCACTGCGCATGAGTAGACTGCCGTTGGCAATGCTGCTGGCGGATAACCCACCACTGGCAGAACCTGCGCTAAACGCGCCTTCTATTCCTGTACCCAGACTAGTCGAGGCACCAAATTTAAAGGCTGGCGGTGTGAAACTCGCACTCGCGCCAGCGCTTACACCTGACTGGAGTGATGCACCGATACCGGATGAGCCTGAAAATGAAGATGAAGCACCCGCGGCTGCTGAAAATCCACCGCTGATACCGGCATTCACTTTCACCGATGCACTCGCGGATACTTTGGGCACAGCCAGCATCGATGCAGAAGGCAGACGCGGATTCTCCACCCCGTTATACATCGATGTATCGCGCCAGTTGCCGGCTTTATCGTCACTGCCACCGGGTACCGGCGAACTGCCCTGGCTCGACTCGCTCCCGCCACCCTTGTTACTGGTGTTATTGCCAGTAGCCGTGAGCGTAGGTGTTTCGCGTGTCGCCTTGGCAACCGTTCGATTACGAAATTGGTAACGGTCTTCGCTAAGTTTTAGTGATACGGTTGCACGCAGCGGATGGCCTTCAGGTGAGAAAAAATCTAGCGTCTCTTCAAAACTTTCGATTAAACCAAGAAACTCAAATGCACCCCATTGAAACAGGCAACGACTCGGTGCCTTAAGCTTGTTACCCGAAGGAACCGGTTTAATAAATTTATCGCCAATACGTTTTGTAATTAGACGAACGTCCGTGCCCGCTTCAAAAGTATTACGTGTGCGCCCTTCCTTTTGCGCCCGTTTCGAATACTCTTTTGCGGCTTTATCATCGATATAAGTCGTGTCGAAAATCAGCTCTACCGTCAAACTGGATGAACTTTTATCGACAAACTGTGATGAGCGGCTATTACCGCCGCGCTGGTTTTCTTTTAATGTATTGGACAAGCTGACTTTCAGTGTTGAAGGGTTAAACTGCACATCAACCGCATTAGGCAGATCAGGGTTATCATTGTTGCCAGTGACAGGAATTAGTTTAGCTCTTTCAGGATTAATCATAATTCACCTCATCATCCCCTGGCTGGCCGCTCTAACTCGAGCCCTTCATGCACCAGATGTAACTCTTCAATCGCCACCTGATTCGCAGTGGATGATAAGTCCGGACCTTTAAATTTGGTCGGCAATACCCCGTAGAGTTTCCACACCATGATGGGATTCTCGGTGCTTGACTGAACCCCATGCTTGCCCTTGGTCACTGAGGCCTTTGGATTACCGAGCACGGTGATTTCACCACTTAAGCGATAGGCGTAATTTGATTCACGTGTCGTAATATCAAACCACGACCACAGGTCATTCATTGTCGTCACGCCGCGTTTTAAGATGATCGGGGCAAATTTAGTCGCGCCGCTACGCTGAAGCTCACCCCAGTTACGCCCACCTTCGGTAATTACTTTCGGTTCCATGGTCAACTCAAAACCGGTGACTTCACTAAAATAGCCACCGCATAGGAGTTGACTACGGTCACCACTGAACAGACTGACTTTAAACCGAAACGGGACAAACTCAGACATTGGTCACCTCCGCCTGCCATTCGCCATTTTGATTGGCGAAGGTGAGGTAGAGCCGATCAATCGGAAATGCAGGTGCAATCATAATTTCAAACACCATCGCGCCCGGTTGCGGCTGCGATTCGGTAATTACATAGGCATCATCCGGTAATGCGCCGCGCAACGCACCCTGGTTGTGCAGGCGACGAAAAAAATCATGCAACATTAGGCGCGGGCGTGGGTCACGGTAGTCGATATTAAACACCAGCACTTCGCCCAGCGCCTGTAATTGACGGCGTAAAAAACCGAGGAAGCGCATCACTTCGGCGGAACGATAACCGTCGTAACGACGCATATCGTTTGTCCCCTGATAGTCTGCAAGCGGTAAAGCGGGCACCGTCAGACGCTCATCATCCAGGCTCACTTTGCCTGAGCGCATCTGTACCATGCCGATACCCGGTTGTTCGCGCAGCCTCAGTGTCTGCGCGAGTGATGTTGCGGGGTAGGGCACGGCGTCTGTCACCATGGCGCGTGCTGCCATCGAATGCCACGGCCCTTTTTCCCACGCCACCGCGGCTTGCTGCCCGGCGACGAGTCCGACCGGACTGCGCAACGAAAAACGGGGGCCGCGCAGGTAAGGATAAAGAAACTGCATATGACGCAGCGTATGACCACTACTACTCTCTCTAAAACTTTCGACAGTCGCAAGTGCCGCAGGGTCAATCACCGGGCTGCCCTGTTCGCCGGAATAACTCAGCGGCAGACTGAACAGACATTGCAGGTCCGGGCGGTAACGCACGATGGCACGTAAAATACCCTGCAGTAGTTCTGCGGCCGGTCGCGGCGACGGCATCGCCGGCAGTTCTGTCGAATGGCGTCGTTCGCGGTGATCATCATCCAGATCCTGACTACACGGCATAAAACGCGGATCAGGGTTTTCCAGACGAACGCGCGGAATATCACTCATGCGCGGCGGAATTTGCAGACGCTCCAGATCCGGCATCGCTACCACTGCAACAGTGGGGATGACCAGCACAGTCGCCAACCCCCGCAAGGTGTCGGTATCGTGGATCACCGTATTATCAGCAGGCAGGAATGCCGCCTGGCGACCTGCTTCAGGAATCTGCACCAGCCACAACTTTTCGCCACCGTTCGCAAAAAAATCATCCACCGACTGCGCCAGCCACGCTTGTGCACCGGCAAGCAGACTGACATACGCAGTTTCAACGACAGCAGCATCTGGAAAGATATCGTGAAATTCGGCGCTTGAATGCAGCGGCACGGGCAGGTGGTACAGTTGATCCAATGCGCCACCAACCAGCGCATCGACGGCAGTACCAAAACCGACCGAACGCATCTCATCCAGCGCGCCCGTCAGTGCAAGCAAGCGATCCAGCCGCACCCGTCCGGGGCAGTGCCCCAGCATGGCGACTTCGAGCGCGGCTTCACGCCGACGCAGTGGCCGTGGCGTTAATGCGATGCGAGATCCAGCGAGCAATTCCATTAAAGAGAGTAACCCTTAACTCTGCTCGATATGTTCAACCGATAACACCAGCTCTTCCATCGCGACATCACTGCCCCCTTTGGCGGTGAGGGTTGGGCCGGTCCATTTGATCGGCATCGCGTTGATCAGCTTCCATGTCACTACCGCTGAGGGATCGGTGGCGTTCTCGCGCTTTAGTTTCACTTCAACATTACGTTTGGCGGTGACATCCCCTTCACGGATCTGGTCCAGCCAGTTGTAGATGTTTTCAGCACCGATCACGCCGCGCTTAAAGGTCACATCACCCGCCTTACTGATCGCTGGAATTTTAGTAACGTAATTTGCCGGTGCGTTACCGTTACGGTATTCCGCTATGGTGATTTCAGCGTTCAATCCAGAGACTTCAGAAAAGCCGCCCTGCACTTCGCCCTCAGTGCCATCACCAAGATTAACCAGATAATTAAAAACGCTATAGGGTGTTTCGCGTAACTCAGCCATGTTTAATTCCTCCTGAAATAATCACTAATAACGTTTAACTATCTGCGGTTTTCTGGCCAATGCGGAAAATCACAAACTCCGCTGGTTGCAGTGCCGCGACACCGACTTCACACACCAGGCGGCCATTATCTAAATCGTTCTGCGTCATGGTGCTGCGGTCACAGCGCACAAAATAGGCGGTCTTGGATGAGCCCAGCAGACGGCCGTTAAACCATTCGTTATAAAGAAAGTCTTCCACTGTGGTCCTTACATTGGCCCATAGCCGTTCACCGTTCGGCTCGAACACGATCCACTGCGTAGACTTTTCGATC
>CALZIG010000011.1 GCA_945787585.1 uncultured Gammaproteobacteria bacterium
AACTGATCCAGATCAAAGGTTGCTTCGGGAGCGGCCTCGTATTCCATCAAATCAGCGCCAGTCTCTTTTATACTAAAGGCACTGATATCGATCTCGGGCTCATCTGCTGGGGGTGTTTCATCGAGGGTGACGCCAACCTCGTGTATATCGAATGCGCTGATATCGATATCGGGTTCTTTTAGGGGCGCGGTTTCATCGAGCGTGATGCCGACTTCCGCCATATCATACGCACTGGTATCGATGTTGGCCTCCGGTGGCGCGGGCCTGTCATCCATGGTGCAACCGACGGCGGCGATGGTCGCCTCAGCGAGCTCTGCGGGCTGCGATTTAACGGTAGCGGCTGGTGTGGTGGCCGTTGCAGCACCGGGCATCGCAGCAACGCCGGCCTTGAGGCCTGCCTTGATGATGAGCTGCTGGTATTTTTTAGCGGTGGCCTGATCCAGGTTCTTTTTGACACTGATTTTTTTGCCAGAAAACATCGGTTCAACCGCTTCAATAGTGGCCTTGAAGAGTCTGGCGATGTTTTGTCTGGTCTGCTCGAGCTCTGCACCTTCAGCTAGCTGCCCATTGATAATTACCTGAAATTGTCTGTGATCCATTGTAGAGCCCCATGTAGCCATTTATTGAACTATCGGCTTCTAAATTATTTTTTTAAGTAGTTAGTACTGGGTGCGAGTGACGTAAGCGCAGCGGAGCGTAAGCGACATAAAAATTGTCAGATTAGTCGATATCACTGAGGCTGGCTTGCGGGAAAGGCCCACACATTGCTGGCATCTTCAGTATCAAAATAGGACTCCCAGCTTATGGCTGTTTGATCAAAATTATTGGCAGTACCAAAATAGTCATATGCCCCCTCGGATCCGCCATTTCCTGCGCCGGGGGTATAAGTGAAACGCCCCGCTGTGATAGATGAATTCTGAGCATCCGCCGAGAGGTTGAATTGCGCGCTATCGATGGGTTTATCCGAGCCGGTGAGCAGCATGGTGTTGGTAACAATGCCTGGTGTGTTCATATCTGAGTAGGTGCTGTTGCGCATATCGATCACGTTGACTGCGGAAATGCCCGTGGCGTTGAGCGCCTGGGCAATCACGGGTTTACGGTCATATTTATCCTTGAGAAACTCCATGCTAATCTCTCCATCATTGATGAGCTGGCGCATAATAACTCTGGTGGGATTGGCTGAACCATTGCCAGTGAAACTTGCATCGTCACTGAGCGGGTTTGCTGCATTACCGACCTTGAAATTGGGTGAGCCTGTTGCGCCTGCGTCACCGCCGAATGCCGCCTTCGGGACACATGCCTGGCCGTTATTAGGAGGAATGCCGTAGCTACCGAAACAGTTGCTCCCGCCACTCGTCTCAATGTAGACCTCCTGAATAAAACCTTCTGCTACATCTCCCATGATGATATGAAGATAGGTTTTGCCGTTGTCTGGGTCGACGACTATTTCCGGTTGTTCCGGGGCAAGGTGAACCCTGTTGCCTTCTCCGAGTAGAAATGGGGTATGACCTCTACAGCCTGTGGTCCCACCTGTCTGTGGACATGACTGACCAACACTCGCATAGATGCTTCCCAACATAGAGCCCGTTTCAGTATCAGGCTGGAAATCCAGTAAAAATTCGGCCTGGCCTTGTTGAGGCCAGGCCATCAGTGCCAGTGAAACTGCGATTGCCGGCATCATTAAAGTTTGGTGTCGACTGAGCGTTGTTGAAGATACAAGCAGTGTGGCAAGCAGTAGCAGGGAGGTAATGATTCCCAGTGTGCCACCGCCGCCACTACTACTATTAGTGCTACTGGTTGTGTTGCTACTAGCGCCGCTGTTGCCAGTGTCTACTGCTACAGAGACAATTTCACCAAACTGGCCCGGATCCTGAATCAGGTTATTAGCCACGCCATCCATATCATTGGGGCCGCCATCTTCAATGGTCAACTGCACACAGTAGTGCCCGGCCTGCAGGCCGCTCTTATAATTGATGCTACCTGGCAGTGGGCAGTTACCGGGTACACCGAGGGCCGATGACAGTGCGTTATTGGTATCGATAGCAAAATCACGCCAGCCGGTGGTCGGGTCGTATTTACGGTAGACGGCGTTTGCTGGCAAGGGCGCTAGTTGTGGGATGACGATGCGTGCTGACTGCCCGGACTGTGGCAACCCGGCAATCTCAAAGTCAAAATAGCCGCCGGTATTAGGGACACTATCGGTCGCGGAGGCACTGCCTGGCTGGCCTTCGCCGCCGCCATAGGCGGCGATATCAGCGATGTTTATCTGGGCACTGTCTGCCCCAGCTGCGAAGGCAGTTTCACCGAGGCGTAACAGCAGGCCCGGCTCGGTAACCATCATATAGCTGCCCGATATTGCAGGGAGGATCTGGAGTTCATTACCTGTTACGGTTGAAGCATCGAGATAATCCGGGATACCGTCACTATCACTGTCGTCATAGAACTCAACCGAATCCATTACGCCGTCATCATCGCTGTCGATGGTGGCAGAGAGCGTGGGCGCAGTGGTCGCCACCTCAAGCAGCAGTTCAGTCTGTGTATTCAATGCCGGCGTACCATTATCAGTGATCGTCAGGCGTACTGCATAAAAGCCTGCCGATAATGCGAGGGGGTTGAACACATAAGTAGCAGGATCATCTGTGGGCGTTTCGGGGATATCTGTAAGATTGTTATTGGTCAGGCTCCAGTCATAAATATGTGTGTCAGTCGGGTTGGCATCACTCACTGCTGCTGTGACTGTGACATTTCCATCGCCGCTGATGATCAGGCGTGTTGTCTGTGACGCCTGGCTGGACATCAGTGATACTGTTGGTTTGATGTTGGTTTCGGTAATCGTCACTGAATGTGTGTTGCGTGTTCCTGTTCGTGCATTGATCGGTGTTCCCATGGTGAAAATCACTGTTTCGTCACTTTCACCAGCGCCATCGGATGTCACGTTGAAGCTGACGTTGCCACTAAGGCCGGTATTGATCACGATATTACCGTCGTTGGCGTCGTGGTCATCCGGATTGGTGGCGCTGCCGCTGACGGTGAACGGGATCGTGACTGGATAGGTGATTGCTGCACTGCTTAGTTCAACCGCTACATTAAAGCTCCCGCCCTCACCAGTCACCTGATCAAGGGTAAAGTTGGCAGTCGGTGGTACCGGACTGTCATCGTCGATGATGCTGACAGTTGCGCTGATGGGGTTGGCAACAAGATAATCTGAGCCATTTGCCAG
>CALZIG010000012.1 GCA_945787585.1 uncultured Gammaproteobacteria bacterium
AAGCGTGGCAGGATGCGGCCACTCACGTCGATGACAAATGGCAATTCGCATTTAATAAAGCAGATGAAGTTAAACGTGGCTTTGCAAGCCTGCTAAATGATCGCGAGGGCGATTACAGCCTTGCAGAAAGTACACACACACTGGTGATCCGCTTTCTCTCAGCACTCGATCTCAAAAAACGCCCGAGGCTCGTCACCAGCGACAGTGAGTTTCATTCGATACGTCGTCAGCTCGATCGACTCGCTGAAGAAGGCGTTGAAATCGTACGCGTACCTACCCTGCCATACGAGACCTTTTCAGAACGACTTGTGGCCGAGGTCAATACAACAACAGCCGCTGTACTGGTCTCATCTGTCTTCTATAACAGTGGCGTGATATGTGAAGGTCTCAGTGAAGTGATCTCCGCCTGCCATCACCATGGAGCAGAATTGTTAGTCGATACCTATCATCATCTCAATGTAGTGCCATTTGATATTGCTGAACAGAAACTGCAACAGGCCTATATCGTCGGCGGTGGCTATAAGTACTGCCAATTAGGCGAAGGCAACTGCTTTCTAAGAATACCGTCAGATTGCCAACTGCGCCCAGTCATCACAGGGTGGTATGCCGATTTCGAGTCACTCAGAAGCCAACAGAGCTCTCAAGTAAATTATGGCGATGGCGGGCAGCGCTTTGCGGGGGCTACCTATGACCCAACGAGCCACTATCGCGCAGCAAAAGTATTTGGTTTTTTTAATAGCAACGGCCTTAACCCGAGACTGCTTCGTGACATCAACCAACATCAAACGAGCTTACTATTAGCGCGTTTCGATACAATTGACCTCCCCCCCTCTGTTATTAACCGCGACCATAAGATATCATCACAGCAACGGGCTGGTTTTGTTGCCTTTCACTCGCCGCAGGCCGCGGAATTGACCCAGGCACTACAGGCACGGCAGCTATACTGTGATAGTCGTGGCGACCTGATACGCCTTGGCCCCGCCCCATATCTTAGTGATCTGCAATTGCATCAAGCAATGGATCTCTTTAGCGCTATCACCACTGGTTTTAGCTGTTAAAAGCTCATACTGATTACTCAAATGGATATTACAATCCTGTTGTATAGCGGTTGAAAATAACCTATGATTTCACTTAGTGAATTTAAAGTAAGTGATAATAATGTCCGATAAATTATTACCATCTATTCATTCTAAGACTCAGCTATAAACGCTAATGTTATTTCTATATAGGCTATCCCGATATGAAATCTCAGTACTTCTGGATACGACAGAACATTACATTAGCAATATTATTAACAACACTAATACCCCAAACACTTAAAGCCACAGAAGATGAACTGCCAGATACCATTTCTGGCACCAAAACGATTAATGCCGAAGAACTTATCGATCTGGCTACCGAGACTGAGTCTCTAATACTGATTGATGCAAGATTGAGGTCTGATCATAAACAGGGATTTATTGAAGGCTCTGTCAACCTCCCGAACACGCTTACGAGTTGCGCTAGTTTAAAAGAATTTACTAACGATGAAAGTCAACCACTGCTTTTTTACTGTAATGGCCCTAAATGCGAGCGCAGCACACAAGCGGTACAGATTGCGCAGAGTTGCGGCTATCAAAACATCTACTGGTTTCGTGGCGGTATGGATGAGTGGAAAAAAAAGCATTACCCTTACATAAAACGATAACAATCGTTCCAAAAACCACAGAATTCCAGGCCAGAGAACTTAATAGATGAAATTTAGCTGGTTTTCAATAAGTAGCATTACTTCGCTACTGATGGTGATCCTCAGTATGGTCATTGTGTTGGTTAGCTGGGATATCTACCGTGAACTCGCGTATGAAAGTCAACGCCAGACACTCGCAGAGCTAATGCATAGAGAAAATCTCAATACCATTCAAACTCTGACTGAGTTAAGCCAGGACATTGCATTAAACACTCAATACTCAGAACTTTTTCGTGAATCATTCAAGCGTGGTGATTCATCAGCCATTCAACGGGTAATTGATAACCACTTTAAACAACATCTCGTCACATCTGACATCGTTGAACTGGTGCAGATTTATGTTTATGACACTAACTTTCAACTCATTTCACATGGTAGTAAAAATGCTCACATTGAAGACACTAGCCAGGTGATCTGTGAATCATTAGTAACTCAAGCTCAATTACGTACCGGTGCTGAGCGCTTAAAAATAATTTCAGAATTATGTCAATTTAATGGTAAACCATATCTGTCAGTCTTAGTGCCCATTGGAGGCCTGCGTTTACAGGGCTATCTCCAGATCGTCGTAGACCCTATTCATAATTTTCAGGGGATCGAAGAAAAATTACGCATACCTGTGCAACTCCTTTTACCGCAGGGAGAGCTGGTTTATCAGTCGGATGACTGGAACTCACATACTGAAGAAGATTTTCTTATCGGTAATTACCTATTAAAGACAACCGATGGACAAAATTCCCTCGAGTTTAACGTACTTGAAGATATGACTGAATTTCAAAAAACACTGAACGAGGCCCGCAATGAAATAATGATTGCGGCAGGCAGTGCCGCGCTTATTGTCGTGCTATTCGCACTCTTCATTCTAGAAAAAACCACACTAAAACCTTTACGACACTTAACAGAGCAATTACACCGTGTAGGTAAAGATCGTAAACGCCTAAACGAGCCGGTTGATGTCAAAGGTAATGCTGAAATTCGAGCGCTGTCGCAGGTATTTAATACGATGGGGGCAGAACTCAGTCGCCTCTATGATCGCTACGAAGAGATGGCCTATACAGATCCATTAACACAACTTCCAAACAGGAATCTGTTTCATGACCGTTTATTGAAGGTGCTGATACGAAGTAAACTACGCAAACAGACGTTCGCTATTCTGCTACTGGATCTTGATGGGTTTAAGGAAATCAATGACACCCTCGGGCATCAAGCCGGTGATTACTTTCTGAGTAATGTTGGAAAATTATTACATAACGCATTAAACGAATTAGGGGTTATTTCGTTAGAACATCAGAATAAAACGCCCACTGTGATAGATGCCGAACTCACCATAAATGATGCCATGATTGCTCGTTTAGGCGGTGATGAGTTTGCAATATTATTACCGGCCATGAAAGAACCCTACGATGCGATAATCGCAGCTAAATGCATTGCCCGTGCACTGGAACCCGCGGTTGAAATTGAAGGACAATCTATTGCGATTGCTGGCAGCGTAGGCATTTCAATCTTTCCTGAGCACGGCAAAGACACTGAGACACTCATGCGTAAAGCCGATATCGCACTCTATGCTGCAAAACGCATCAAAACTGATTATGCTATTTATGAACCCAGTTACGATCAAAACAGCCTACAGCAACTGATATTTAAAACAGAACTAGGCACCGCAATTAATGAAGGCCAACTAGTACTTCATTATCAACCTAAGCTCCACCTAAAAGCAGGTTGCGTTAGTAGCGTCGAGGCTCTGGTGCGCTGGCAACACCCTGAAGGCGACCTTATTCAACCGGACGATTTTCTTTTTATCGCAGAACAGAGAGGATTAATCAGTTCGCTAACCGAATGGGTGCTCAAAGAAGCCCTGACCCAACATAAAATATGGCTGGGACAGGGCATTAATCTCACCGTTGCCGTTAATCTATCTCAGCGTGTTCTTTACGATATTGATTTACCGGAAAGAATTGAGAAACTCTTGACTGAACTACAGTTATCGCCAGAAGCCCTTCAGCTTGAAATTACCGAAGACGCGACCATGATTGACCCAGAACGGGCGCTACAGATATTACATCGCCTCGATGAAATGGGCATTCTTCTGAGCATTGATGACTTTGGCGCAGGGTATTCATCATTAGCGTATTTAAAACGCCTACCCGTTGATGAAATAAAAATAGACAAATCTTTTGTCATAGACATGGTCGAGTCTGATGATGACACCAAAATCGTTCATGCCACCATTGACCTCGCACATAATCTTGGCCTTAAAGTCGTTGCGGAAGGGGTAGAACACGCATCATCACTAGAAATACTGGAGGCATTTGGGTGTGATTACGCACAGGGTTACCATATTAGTCGTCCGGTCACCGCTAATCAGCTCGAACAGTGGCTATTAAAAACAGGCTGGAAATGTGAACTCCCCCCGCCTGATATCAGTAAAAAACTCAAAACTAAAACAAGCTGATAATACCATTTGCTTATTAACACCCCAGCCTGCCCTATCCCGCAATAGAAGTGACTTTTATATCGTGAAAAAACCCTTTACTATGTAGACATCCTGTATTCAAATAAATGGTATAGACAAAGATGATCAAAAAACTTCTAAAGACTTCTGTGATTGCCGTAGTAGCTGCCATGTTCACATTTTCTGCATCGGTCAGTGCAAACCAGCAAATTCAGGTGCTCATGACAACCAATATGGGTGAAATTACATTAGCACTGGATCCAGATAAGGCCCCCATTACCGTGAAAAACTTTTTACGCTATGTCGATGAAGGCTATTACGATGGCACTATCTATCATCGTGTGATT
>CALZIG010000013.1 GCA_945787585.1 uncultured Gammaproteobacteria bacterium
CACGATATGAATAGTGCCAACTGGATTCCAGACCTCTTTATGGAGCGCGTCGCAGAAGAGGGGCAGTGGACACTCTTTTCACCAGACGAAACGCCAGATTTGCATGACCTAACCGGGGTGGCCTTTCGTGAACGGTATGAAACCTACGAAGCGGCGGCGGATCGTGGCGAGCTTAAAACCTTTAAACGCCTGGCTGCCGTCACGCTATGGCGAAAAATGCTCGGGCAGTTATTTGAAACAGGGCACCCCTGGATGACGTTTAAGGACCCGTGCAATATTCGTTACACCAACCAGCATGAGGGGATGGTACATAGTTCCAATCTGTGTACCGAGATTACACTGCATACCTCGGAAAAAGAGATTGCAGTCTGCAATCTCGGTTCGATCAACCTCGCCGCGCATGTCATAGAAAAAGGCATCGATGTTGACAAGCTGGCGCACACCATCAATATTGCGATGCGGATGCTCGATAACGTGATTGAGTATAACTATTACGCAGTACCACAGGCGCGGCGTTCTAATCTACGTCACCGTCCCGTGGGATTAGGACTGATGGGTTTTCAGGAGGCACTGTATAAACTAAACCTGACCTACGCCTCAGCTGACGCAGTAACCTTTGCGGATCACTCGATGGAGTTGGTTTCATATCATGCGATTACTGCATCCACAAATTTGGCGGAAGAGCGTGGACGTTATGCGAGTTTTGAAGGTTCTCTGTGGAGTCAGGGGGTGTTGCCTTACGATTCATTAAGCCTGCTTAAACAGTCACGCGGACGATTTTTTGATGTCGATGAGACGACGGCACTCGACTGGGCGAGTCTGCGTGAGCGTGTTCAAAATATCGGTATGCGTAATTCTAATTGTATGGCCATCGCCCCGACAGCGACGATTTCTAATATCTGTGGTGTGACGCAATCGATTGAACCGACTTACCAAAATATATTTGTTAAATCTAATCTGTCGGGAGAGTTTACCGTCATCAATGACCAACTCGTCAACGACCTTAAAACACTGTCACTATGGGATGATGTGATGGTAAATGATCTGAAATATTTTGATGGTTCGGTGCAGCGGATCGAACGAATTCCACAGTCGCTCAAGCAGAAGTATGCAACCGCATTTGAAATCGATTCTCGCTGGCTAATAGAGGCGGCAAGCCGACGGCAGAAATGGCTCGATCAGGCGCAATCGCTCAATCTCTATCTGGCCGAACCGGATGGCAAGGCACTGGACAGTCTTTATAAGCTCGCCTGGGTTCGGGGCCTTAAGACAACCTATTATTTACGCACGCTGGGCGCGACACATGTTGAGAAGAGTGCAACGCACGTCGTCGTACCGAACGAGCCACAACTGTGTTCGATTGATGATCACGATTGTGAAGCGTGTCAATAAAAAGGAGTGAATTATGTTGAACTGGGATAACCCATTAAGCAGTGCGAGTGCTGCGAAAATTTCCGATAGCGCAATGATCGATCCGGCGGTACAGTATCTTGTAGACGAGCTTGATCCCGATGAGTTAGGCCACCTTGAGCCGGTGCGTGCGGAAGATAAGCGCGTGGTGAATGGACAGTCTGATATCAATCAACTTGCGCCCTTTAAATATTCGTGGGCATGGAAATACTTTCTGAATGCCAATAAAAATCACTGGACGCCACTGGATATTAATATGACGCAGGATGTGCAGGATTATCATCATAAGCTGAACGGTAACGAGCGCCATGTCTATGAAAATGTACTAGCTTATCTAACAACCTCCGATATTATGGCGATGCGTAATGTAGGATTAGCCGTGATGGAGAAGATGAGCGCGCCGGAATTGCAGATCTATCAGGCCCGACAGGTTTATGAAGAGGCGCTGCACACCTGGACCTATCAGCACTGTATTGAAACCATTGGTATCGAGCAGGGGGAGATCTATAATCGCTACAGAGTTGTGCCAGAGATTTATTCGAAAATAAAGATTGCGAATCAACGCCTCAATGCGGTGCTGCGTGCTGATATTGATCTCACTAAGCGGGATGACCTGCAAGAATTTCTGATGTCTTACATTTTTTTCGCAGCAGTATTTGAAGGGTGCTGGTTTTTTAATGGTTTTAGCCCGATCTTTGCACTACAACGTCGCGGTCTGATGAAAGGAACGGCAGAACAGTTGCAATATATTATGCGAGACGAGGTGATGCACTGCAGTTTTGGTATCCGCACCGTAAAACAGATTATGCTGGAAGAGAAAATCACCCCTGATGCGGGGGCATTGCGTCAGATGTGGGATGAGGCCGAAGCAGCCGAAACAGCTTATGCCAGCTATATATTGCGAGAACCGATGTTGGGCTATAATGCCGCGCAGCACATTGAACAGTTCCGCTATATCGCGAACCGGCGTGCCCGGCAGCTCGGTTTTGATGAGCCTTTTCCCGGCGCCCAATGTGCACTGTCGTGGCTGGACGAACAATCGAACATACGTAAAGAGAAGAACTTCTTTGAGACGCGTGTGACCGAATACCAGACAGGGGGCGGGCTGAACTGGGGCTAGATTGGTTGCCATCTGCGGTAGCGTTCGTCGAGCTTCAGTCAAATAGCGTATAATTGCTCGATATTCTTCTTTTGGCCGGTGACTGCTGGCCCGCTATTGAGTGCTGATTGTCGATGAGTTTTTCTGAACTGGGTCTTTCTGATCATCTGTTACGTGCCGTTCAGGAAAAGGGCTACGATACCCCTACAGCGGTACAGCAGAAGGCTATTCCAATGGTGCTGTCTCGGCGTGATGTGATGGCAGCCGCGCAGACCGGTACGGGAAAAACCGCTGCCTTTGTACTGCCAATACTCCAGACTCTTTCAGTGGGTGATGCCGCAACCTCAAACTCGGTGCGCGCGCTGGTATTGACGCCCACGCGCGAGCTCGCCGCACAGGTGGAAGCGAGTGTTGCTACCTATGGGCAGTATCTTCCATTACGTTCAACCGTTGTGTTTGGCGGTGTGAAAATCAATCCGCAAATGAAAAGACTACGCAGCGGTATTGATGTCCTTGTCGCCACACCGGGGAGGCTGCTCGATCTCTATCATCAAAATGCGATTCGGTTTGCAAAGCTAGAAGTATTAGTGCTGGATGAAGCTGATCGTATGCTGGATATGGGGTTTATCGATGAGATCAGTAAAATCATGTCGCTGTTACCTAAAAAACGACAGACGCTGCTGTTCTCTGCCACCTTCTCGAATGATATTCGTCGCCTCGCGGGCGGCATCCTGCGTAACCCTGTTCAGATAGATGCCAGTCCGCGCAATACCACTGCAACGCATGTAAAACAAGTGGTCTTTGAGGTGGATAAGGGACGTAAGTCGGCACTGTTGAGCCATCTTATTCGCTCAGGCGGGTGGGATCAGGCGCTGGTCTTTACACGTACTAAACAAGATGCAGACCGTCTTGCATTACAGCTTGAAGCGGATGGCATTACCGCGCTCGCCATTCATGGCGATAAACGTCAGGGCGTTCGCACCAGGATTCTGGCACAGTTTAAAGCGGGGGAAGTACGCATCCTGGTCGCCACTGATGTTGCGGCACGGGGCCTCGATATTGAACAGTTACCGCATGTGGTTAACTTTGAACTACCGAAAGTGGCGGA
>CALZIG010000014.1 GCA_945787585.1 uncultured Gammaproteobacteria bacterium
CTCTCTGCTTTTTTAAAGACAGGTCTCGGCTTTATGAAAAATGATAGCGACCTGAAATACGAACGCCAAAATGATCTCCATATTTTCTTCGGCGCTGGGATCGAGTACGCGTTTGATAACGGTTTTGCACTACGCACAGAGATGGATTTTTATGATAAAGATGCGCAGTTATTCAGTATAAGTATTCTAAAAAGATTTGGTAGAAAAGAAGCTAAAGTCATTGTGATGGATGGTGACCGGGATGGCGTGATTGATAGAGTGGACCAATGCCTGGCGACGCCAAAGGGAGTGAAAGTAGATGCGTTTGGTTGTGAGCTAGACGGTGATCAGGATGGTGTTGTCGATAGTCAGGATCAATGCTTGAAAACTGCGCAGGGTGCTACAGTGGATACTTCGGGATGTGCGTTGGATAGTGATCAGGATGGTATAACAGACACCCTTGATGAGTGCCCAGACTCTGAGCCTTTTGTCAGGGTTGATAGTAAGGGATGTGTGCTAGACCGTGATCAGGATGGTGTAATAGATATCCTTGATGAGTGCCCAGGCTCCGAGCCTTTTGTCAGGGTCGATAGCAAGGGATGTGCGCTTGACCGTGATAAAGACGGTATCCTCGATACCCATGATAAGTGTCTGGACTCGGAGCCATTTGTCAGAGTTGACAGCACTGGCTGTGTTATGGCCCAGGTGATTATTCTGAAAGGGGTGCGCTTTGCAAGTGGTTCCGCAATACTTGAAAGGGAATCAAAGATAGTGCTTGATAGCGTCGCTGAGACCTTAAAACGTTACCCATCAATGGTCGTTGAAGTAGCGGGTTACACTGATAATCGAGGTTCCAGGATTGCCAACGAAGTACTATCAGAAAGAAGAGCAAAGTCAGTCGTCAGTTATCTGATCTCTATGGGGGTTAACGGAGGGAATATAATTGCCAAAGGTTATGGCCCTGTTGACCCGGTTGCTGATAATACCACTGCTGCGGGCCGTGCAGAAAACCGCCGTGTAGAGATGCATATTTTGCAGCGCTAAAGATCACCGCGCAGTTTATTGGAGACCCTCTTATTTCGGCATTTTGTATTGCTTCTGGACGAGAGAGGCTTACGGCCCTGAAGTGCTATCGTTTATTCTGGTTTTCTGGTTGAATTGAATTTCAGGCGCTTTTGATTTATAACTTGATGTTTCTTACAACGTTTGTGTGGTCACTTTATGAGTTTCTACTCATGAATTAAGTGCTTACGCCGATGAATAATTAAGTACTTATTTTAAACGGCGTTAGGTTTTTTGAGGAACAGGATGTCCAGTCAAATTTATGTAGCTCGGCAACCCATTTTTGACTGTAATGGTCAGGTATACGCCTATGAATTGCTTTACCGCTCTGGTTTAGATAATTATTTTGCCCATCACGATGGGAATGAAGCCTCTTCGTCTGTCATTAACGACAGCATGTTTGGTTTTGGCCTGGAGAGTCTGACGGGTGGGAAAATCGCATTTATTAACCTGACGCGAGACGTGTTGTTAAATGAGTGGATTACAGTCATTCCGAAGGAGCTGGTTGCCGTAGAGGTCTTAGAAACCGTCGAACCAGACGATGCAGTGATTGAGGCCTGTAAAAAACTAAAACAGTATGGCTACACGCTCGTGCTTGATGATTTTGTTTACGCAGAAAGGTTTGAACCATTACTGGCGCTGGCCGATGTCGTCAAAATTGATTTTATTGTCTCTTCAAAAGACGAGCGTGCTGCGATGTGTGAGCATTTCAAAAATGCTTCATTCAGTTTATTAGCTGAAAAAGTCGAAACTCATGAAGAGTATCAGGAGGCACTGGATCTTGGGTTTATCTATTTTCAGGGTTATTTTTTCTGTAAACCAGAAGTGATATCACGCAAGGATATCCCAGGCTTTAAATTAAATTATCTACGTTTTATTCAGGAACTCAATCGCCCTGATGCTGATTATGATGCGATGGAAAAGATAATTAAACAGGACGTGGCCCTCTCATATAAGCTATTACGTTATATCAATTCGGTCGCCTTTGGCTGGCGGAAGAAAATTGAGTCAATCAAACAGGCACTGGTGATGTTAGGTGAGCGCCCATTAAAAAAATGGGCTTCTTTAGCGGCATTTTCCAGTATCGCAGATGACAAACCGCCGGAATTGTTGACGACGTCGTTAATACGTGCCGCTTTTTGTGAATCGATCGCGGCAGATGTTGCTATGAAGGATAAGACGATGGATCTTTTTTTTATTGGTATGTTGTCAGTGGTGGATGCGCTGGTGGATCGTCCAATGAAAGAAATCCTTGATGAAATTAGTATCTCAGACTATGTGAAAGAGGCATTGATTGATGGCGGGACGCCTGCAGCTAATGTGCTGCAATTAGTTATTGCTTATGAGCATGGGGAGTGGGGTAAAGTAACTGAAATGATTGATTTACTGGGTCTCGACGAAGCGCGTGTACCAGAACTTTACTATAAGGCGATCGAATGGGCTGATGAGGTCAGTTTACCTTCAGAATAAAGGGCCGGGTATTTAACTGCATTTCCACGCTTTTCCATCTGATTTTTTGGCTGCAACGCGCGCACGTCCCCCATTAGAAAGAATGATCGCTCGTGCCTTTGATGGACCTCGTTGATCACAGAACACATAACTTGCGTTACTGCCCGCAGAAGTGCCCAATGGATGAAAGACGACGCGTCGCCGATAGCGACTCGATATGATCTCGATGTTTTCTTTTGCGGCTTCGATATGAATAATTTCTTCTTCTTTATCGTCGAATTCACGATCAAAATTGTTATCAACAAACATTAACCAGCCGTTGTGCCAATGAGGTTGTTTGGCACAGGATCCTTCACTGTTGGGGCACAGGACAACATTTCGGTTGCGTTTAATCGCCTCACTGCGCGCAAGATTAAAGCTGGTCACCATGACATTAATCTGTGTAGTCATGCGATTATTTGCCATGATGTCCTGAAAAGCAGGCATGCCAAAACGAAACAGAATCGAGATGATCGCTAACAAAATAATCAGCTCGATTAAGGTAAAGCCTTGAGATACGCCTGTTCTATTATAGAAGCGTGACCGCGCCCGGGATTTTTCTGTGATCACTATTGCATCCTTGCCGTTGTGAAAAACGTGTGGTGTTGATCATACTTTGGTCACGTTGCGCGGAATAGTCCGTGCAACGTGACCAGTCTGTTTATTCGAGTGCTTTTTTGATCCTTGCCAGGCCTTCCTTGAGGTTCTCCATGCTGGTGGCGAATGAGAGCCGCATATAACCCGGCGCGCCAAAGGCGGAGCCGGGCACCAGCGCAACACCGGCCTCGTTGATCAGGAATTCTCCAAATTCGACATCGTTGTTGATGCCTTCGAGTTTTGAATATGCCGCTTCCATTTTTGGAAAGGCGTAGAAGGCCCCATCTGAGGTGAGGCACTCAACCCCATCGATCTGGTTCAACGCATCGACCACATAATCATGACGTGCCTTGAACTGAACATTCATTTCGTTGATAAACGACTGATCCCCTTCGAGGGCGGCCTGTGCCGCGACCTGTGAGATTGAGGTTGGATTCGATGTGCTTTGCGACTGAATCTTCTTCATCGCGTTGATCAACTCCAGTGGGCCGCCAGCGTAGCCGATACGCCAGCCGGTCATCGAATAGGCCTTGGAGACGCCGTTGAGCACGATGGCACGATCATAAAGATCGGGATTGACCGTCAGGATGTTTTTGAACGGTTCCCCCGACCAACTGATATGCTCATAGATATCATCACTCGCCACGATGATCTGTGGGTGTTGACGCAATACCTCGCCGAGCGCCGCCAGCTCTGCGTGGCTGTAAGCCGCACCAGTCGGGTTTGACGGGCTGTTGATCACCATCATTTTGGTTTTGGGGGTGATGGCAGCAGCCAGCTGTTCCGGCGTGATTTTGAAACCCTGATCAAGGCCGCTTTCGATGATGACTGGGTTGCCGTCCGCGAGCAGCACCATGTCAGGATACGACACCCAATACGGGGCCGGAATGATCACTTCATCACCCGGGTTCAGCAGAGCCTGAACGAGATTATAGAAGCTCTGCTTGCCACCGACCGAGACCAGGATCTGCTCCGGGCTATAATCCAGCTGATTATCGCGTGCGAACTTGGCGGCAACCGCCTTTCTTAACGCTAGCGTACCGGCGACGGCGGTGTATTTGGTAAAGCCAGCATTAATCGCCTCAATCGCGGCGGCCTTGATATGGTCGGGGGTGTCGAAATCGGGTTCACCCGCACCAAATCCGATGATGTTTTTACCTTCGGCCTTCAGTTGCGCAGCACGCGCCGTGATCGCCAGTGTAGGGGAGGGTTTGACGCGCTGTACTCGGGCAGATAGTTCCACTTATATTATCCTTCTAGGCAAATTATTAAACCTCTATCGGCTGTCTGTAATATACTTGAGAAAGTGAGTTTACAGAATCCCCCAATGAGTAAAAGAAGCGAAAGATTTTCAATTTCATCCAGTTTTAAGCCTGCCGGTGACCAACCTAACGCCATTCGACAGTTAGTCGAAGGGTTGGGTGATGGTCTCGCCGCGCAGACCTTGCTGGGTGTGACCGGCTCGGGTAAGACCTTTACCATCGCCAATGTGATCCAGCAGGTGCAGCGCCCGACCATTATTATGGCGCCGAATAAGACGCTGGCAGCACAGCTCTATGGGGAAATGAAGGAGTTCTTCCCCGACAATGCGGTGGAGTATTTTGTCTCCTATTATGACTATTATCAGCCAGAGGCCTACGTGCCATCCTCTGATATGTTCATCGAGAAGGACGCCTCGATCAATGAGCATATCGAGCAGATGCGCCTGTCAGCGACCAAATCGCTGCTGGAGCGACCCGATGCGGTGATTGTGGCCTCGGTCTCGTCGATCTATGGTCTGGGGGATCCACGTGCCTATCTCAGTATGGTGTTGCACCTGGCGAAGGGCGAACAGGTCGATCAGCGCTCTATCTTGCGTCGTCTCGCTGAGCTGCAATATACGCGTAATGATGTTGAGCTACATCGTGCGACCTATCGGGTGCGTGGCGATGTGATTGATATCTTCCCGGCTGAGTCTGATTTTGAGGCGGTACGCATCGAGCTCTTTGATGATGAGGTCGAGTCGCTCAGCTATTTCGATCCGCTGACAGGTGAGGTGTTGCGTC
>CALZIG010000015.1 GCA_945787585.1 uncultured Gammaproteobacteria bacterium
GCATCGAATGTGGCTGCTGCTCTTATGTCTGCCCCAGCAGTATTCCACTAGTGCAGTATTATCGCTTCGCCAAAGGGGCGATCTGGACTCAGGAGCAGGAGCATAAAAAATCGGATCAGGCACGTGAACGACATGAGTTTCGCCTGATGCGTATCGAACGCGAAAAACGGGAGCGTGAGGCCAAACGCGCACAAAAGAAGGCACCGCGACCGAAGGCCGATGGCGCACGACCACCGTCCGTCGATGGCGCACAAATGGGCGACAAAATGCGGCAGGAAGCGATGGTGCAGCGTGACAGTGCGCAGGCCGCCCGTCAGACTGAAATTCAGGCCGCCCTCGCGCGCGTGCAGGCGAAGAAAAAAGATGCCGCGTCCAAACCAGAGACAGATCAGCCTGCCACCACTGGCAGCCCTGCTGCACCAACACAGGCACAAGCACAGCCACACGATAGCGACACCACCGATGAAACTGCTACCCATAAAAACGAAGAGCAGTCACAATAATGCACTTGCCGAACAGTGTTAACCCATAGACGAAACGATGCCATTTAACGCACCCACCTCCCCTCATCAGCTCGCCCCCACCTCCATCACCCGTGTGATGCTGCTGGTGACCCTGGCGCTGATTCCCGGCATCATCGCCTATGTGTGGTTTTTTGGCTGGGGCGTGGTGGTCAATATCTGCATCGCAGTGGTCACTGCCCTCAGTTGTGAGGCGTTGATACTCAAGCTGCGCCAGCGCCCGGTACTGCCCTTTTTAAGCGACGGCAGCGCGGTGCTCACCGCGGTACTGATCGCGCTGACGCTGCCGCCACTGTCACCGTGGTGGATTACCGTCATCGGTGTCGCCTTCGCCATCATCATCGCCAAACATCTCTACGGTGGCCTCGGTTACAACCCATTCAACCCTGCAATGGTCGGTTACGTGATGCTGCTGATCTCATTCCCGCGCGAGATGACCAGCTGGATTCCGCCCAGCGAGTTGGCGAATAACAGCCTCGGTTTTATCGACACCACTCTGTTCATCCTCTTCAGTACGCTACCCGACGGCATCACCTTTGATGCATTGACTGAGGCAACGCCGCTCGACTCCCTCAAGACCCATCTTGCGCTCGGCAACACCGTCGATGAGGTGCGCGCGCAATTGGGCCTCGATGAAGCCGCCAGCCGGATTCTCAGCGTGATTCCGATCTTTGGCGCCATCGGCGGCAAAGGCTGGGAATGGGTCGGCGGTGGCTTTCTGCTCGGCGGCGTGTGGTTGATCTACCAGAAAATCATCAGCTGGCATATTCCAGTGGCGATGCTCGGCTCACTGCTGGCAGTATCGGCACTCTTTTATCTGATCGATCCGGAGCACTTCGCCACACCGATGTTTCACCTCTTTAGTGGTGCCGCGATGCTGGGGGCCTTTTTTATCGCCACTGACCCGGTCACCGCCGCGGCCTCGAACCGCGGCAAGATTATCTACGGCTGCGGCATTGGCCTCTTCACCTACATCATTCGCACCTGGGGCGGCTACCCTGATGCGGTGGCCTTCGCGGTACTTCTGATGAACATGTGCGCACCGCTGAACGACCACTACTTCAAGTCCAGCGTCTTCGGACACAAGAAATAGGGCGCTGTACGATGGTGCTAAAACATATGCTGACAACATCGCTGTTACTGGGCGTGTTTGCGATCGTCGGCACACTGATGGTCGCGCTCACCTTCGATAACACCGCAGCGCGCATCGCAGAGAATGAATATCAGGCACTGCTGAAGAGCCTCAATACCCTGATCCCCCCCGAAAACCATGACAACGACATTGCCAATGACACCGTCACCGTCACCTCAAAGGCGTTACTGGGCAATAAAAAACCGAGCACGGTCTACCTTGCCCGGCAAAAAGGGGTCCCCGTCGCGGCCGTGATCACCGCCATCGCGCCGGACGGTTACAATGGCGCGATCAAACTACTGGTGGCGATACGCTATAATGGTACCATTAGCGGTGTACGCGTCATTAATCACCGCGAGACTCCAGGCCTCGGCGATGCGATTGAGATCGAACGCTCAGACTGGATCACCAGTTTTAATCAACTTTCGCTAAAGTCGCCCGATGAGCTTGGCTGGCGGGTACAGAAAGATGGCGGTATTTTTGATCAGTTCACCGGCGCAACGATCACACCCAGGGCGGTGGTCAAAGCCGTTCACCGTGCACTGGTCTATTTTGAACTGAATCGCGACAAACTCTTTGCAACTTCGAATAAAGCACAGACACCAAAAAGAGCAACGGAAAAAAATGGCCAATAGCAATTACAACGAACTGACCCACAACGGCCTGTGGAAAAATAACGTTGCGCTAGTGCAGGTGCTCGGTCTCTGCCCGCTACTTGCAGTCACCACCACCACTATCAACGGCATTGGGCTCGGCATCGCCACCACGCTGACACTGGTGCTATCGAACATGACTGTTTCGATGATCCGTCATTCAGTGCGCCCGGAGATCCGCATTCCCGTCTTCGTGCTGATCATCGCCTCCATTGTGACGGCCATTGAACTGGCGATGAATGCCTACTTTTATGATCTGTATAAGATCCTCGGCATCTTTATTCCGTTGATCGTCACCA
>CALZIG010000016.1 GCA_945787585.1 uncultured Gammaproteobacteria bacterium
GTCTGCCGTGCTGCGTGGCGCTGTCGCACCACTTCATATTCGGACTTCAGATCACCGACAAATTTGGGTCGTAACTCATCTGAAATAAGACTCTGCGCCACACCCACTGCACGTGAGGCATCTTTTACCCACACTACAGGCTGGTCGTAATGGGGATCGATCTTCACTGCAGTGTGTGCCTTTGAAGTCGTCGCGCCGCCGACCATCACTGGAATAGACATGCCGAGACGTTGCATCTCCTTCGCGATGTGAGTCATCTCTTCGAGCGACGGTGTGATCAGACCCGAGAGCCCGATGACATCAACGTTATGCTTTTTTGCCTCTTCCAGAATGGTCGCTGTTGGCACCATCACACCGATATCGAACACCTCGAAGTTATTACATTGCAACACCACACCGACGATGTTCTTGCCGATGTCATGCACATCGCCCTTCACCGTCGCCATCAGGATTCTACCGTTACTCTGCGCTGCGCCTTCAGCCTTCGCCGCTTCAATATACGGGATAAGATGCGCCACCGCCTTTTTCATCACGCGCGCAGATTTCACCACCTGCGGCAGAAACATCTTGCCGGCACCAAACAGATCACCCACTACATTCATGCCGTCCATCAACGGCCCTTCAATCACTTGAATGGGGCGATCAAACGTAAGGCGCGCTTCTTCGGTATCTTCAACGACAAAGGTATCCACACCTTTCACCAGGGCGTGTTCGAGCCGCTTGCTCACTGGCCAGCTGCGCCACGCTTCGTCTTCTTTCTTTTCAACCTTGCCGTCGCCACGATATTTATCGGCAATTTCAAGCAGACGATCGGTACTGTCGTCACGGCGGTTCAACACCACATCTTCAACACGCTCACGCAGCTCATCGGGCAGGTCATCATAGACCCCCAGCTGTGAAGCGTTGACGATGCCCATGTCCATTCCCGCCTTAAAACAGTGATAGAGAAAAACCGTGTGGATCGCCTCGCGCACCGGGTTGTTGCCACGAAATGAAAATGAGACGTTGGAGACGCCACCACTTACCATCGCATGCGGCAGGTTCTGTTTGATCCAGCGCGTCGCCTCAATAAAATCCACCGCATAATTGTTATGCTCTTCAATGCCGGTCGCCACTGCAAAGATGTTGGGGTCAAAAATAATATCTTGTGGCGGAAAACCCACCTCGTTGACCAGCACATCATAGGAGTTTTTACAGATCTCTATCTTACGCTCGAAGGTGTCGGCCTGACCTTGTTCATCAAACGCCATGACTACCGTTGCCGCACCGTAGCGCTGAATCAACTTCGCATGCTCAATGAACTGCGCCTTGCCTTCTTTCATCGAGATCGAGTTGACGATCCCCTTGCCCTGAATACATTTCAGCCCCGCTTCGATGATCTCCCACTTGGAGGAGTCGACCATCACCGGTACCTTCGAGATATCGGGTTCGGATGCGACCAGGTTGAGGTAGTGGACCATGGCCTCTTTCCCTTCGAGCATCGCCTCGTCCATATTGATATCGATGATCTGCGCGCCATTTTCGACCTGCTCACGACAGACATCGAGCGCTGCATCAAATTGCCCTTCGAGGATCAGGCGTTTGAATTTTGCCGAACCGGTGACGTTAGCGCGCTCACCGACATTCACAAAAAGCGAATCTTCATTGATGTTAAACGCTTCGAGTCCCGACAGGCGGCATTCAACTGGAATTACTGGCAATTTACGCGGGGCGAAATCCTTAACCGACTCGGCAATCGCCGCAATAAACTCGGGCGAAGTACCACAGCAGCCACCAATAATATTTAGAAAACCGCTTTCGGCCCACTCTTTGATGAAACCCGACATATTTTCTGGAGTGTCATCGTAGCCGGTATCTGCCAGCGGATTCGGCAAGCCGGCATTGGGGTGGGCACTGACATAACAGTCCGCCACCCGCGACAGCTCTTCGACATACTGGCGCAGCTCTTCGGCACCGAGCGCGCAGTTCAGGCCGATTGAGATTGGATTGGCATGTGCCAGTGAATTATAAAAGGCTTCGGTGACCTGCCCGGAAAGGGTCCGCCCCGAGGCATCGGTAATCGTACCGGAGATCATGATCGGCAGTTCACGGCCAAGCGCCTCGAACACCTGCTTCACCGCAAAGATCGCCGCTTTGGCATTCAGGGTATCGAAAATCGTCTCGATCAGGATGATATCTGAGCCCCCGTCGATCAGCCCCCGTGTCGCCTCACTATAGGCGACCACCAGTTCATCAAAGGTGACGTTACGTGCCGCAGGGTCATTAACCTCAGGCGAGATCGAGCAGGTGCGATTGGTCGGGCCCAGCACCCCGGCGACAAAACGCGGCTTGTCGGCGGTTGCCACTGCGTCGCACGCTTCGCGCGCGAGACGTGCGCCGGCCACGTTCATTTCATAGGCGATAGACTCCAGATTGTAATCGGCCATCGCAATGGTGGTCGCGCCAAAGGTGTTAGTCTCGATAATGTCAGCACCCGCATTCAGGTATTCAATATGGATACCACGAATGATCTCGGGCTGCGTCAGCACCAGCAGGTCATTATTCCCCTTTAAATCAGAGGGGTAATCGGCAAAGCGCTGGCCTCGGTAATCCGCCTCTTCGAGCTTGTAACGCTGAATCATCGTACCCATCGCACCATCGAGTATCAGGATGCGTTCGTCGAGAAGCTGTTTGAGTCTGTCCATCTACCTACCTGTTTTGTTGCAGTGCTGCTTATAGTCTTAACTAAGCCTGTAAAGCTATATATAGAATGATCGAAAAATCAGGCGTGCAGTCTACCACGCTTAAATTTTATTGTGGATATAATCCTCCCTTACCTCGCTGTTCCATATGCTCATTACCAATAAAATAATGCTTACACTAAAATTATATTTTATGGTATTTTTCGTTCTTACAAGAGTGCCTGATTACTTCTGCGTCTTAATGAGCATCAGCCTTTTTCACCCATCTCTATGAAATACAAAGAGATAATAAATATATTAGTGTCTGATATAAAAACATAATAAAACTTAAATATTTATAAAGCTAAATTTTAAAGGGAATAATCAATGGCTACCACACCCAGGATTCCACTACGAGAACGTAAATATGCCCGCACCAAGCTGGCGCTGGTCAACGCTGCTATCCAGCGCCTTGAAGCGACGCCGATGGAGGCGATCACCGTCAATGCACTCTGCGATGATATCGAGATTTCAGAGGCGACCTTTTTCAACTACTTCGCCAAAAAAGACGATCTACTCGATTACTACGTGCAGCTATGGACGCTGGAGATCACGTGGAAGATCCGTCAGAGTGGTCAGCGCGGAACAGCCACAGTCGATGCCCTGTTCGCCATCGCCGCTCAACAATTCCAGCAACACCCGGGGCTGATGGGCGAAGTGCTGGCACGTCTTGCCAGGCTACGCGAAAAACCTGTGCCACAAACCATCGGCCGCGCTGAACGCCATCGCATCTTTGAGAAACAGCTCAACGAAACAAATGTTGCCGAACTTGAGGCATTAGAAATCTCCGGCCTCGATGGGGTACTCGCACCGGCATTACAACAGGCGATTAATCAAGGTGAGCTTCCCGGCAACACCCACCTGCCGACCGCAATGCTCGGACTAATCGCGCTATTTTATGGCATTCCACTTTTGCTACGCATGAGCAACCCAGATGCGATCCCGACCAGCTACCGTCAACAACTGGCGATCTTCTGGCATGGACTACGGACCGTTAGCCAGCGTAGTTAGGCTGAGCACATTACTGCTAACACTGTTTCCATCATATTTAAGCATCGCCTCTCAAGTCCTTCTGTCAAAACGGATAATTAGGTTTTTATTATGGGAATAGGGTATAGTGGTTTCGCTTGCATTGGCTCAAGCTGGCTTTCTTAGAACACCATACGGCTCCTCTCTGAATCCTTATTGCGTCACCTGTACGCTATTGATACTTCTAATTAATCAAGTGTTGAGGATTCTCATAAAATGAATACCGGTACCGTAAAGTGGTTTAATGAGGCGAAAGGTTTTGGTTTTATCTGCCCTCAGGATGGCAGCGAAGATGTATTTGTACATTTCCGCTCAATCGTTGGCGATGGCTTTAAAACCCTGGCCGAAGGCCAAACCGTTAGCTACCAGGTTGAAACCGGGCCGAAAGGTCTGCAAGCTGCACAGGTTCAGCCGCAGTAAAACAATCGCTATCACTACATAGCCTTTTACAGGGCTATGTAGACTTTTACCCTGCTGGCCACCATTCCGGCCATCGTTATTTATAATAGAATTTCATATTCTATAAGGATTTCACCATGAAAAAACTCTTTGTTGGCAACTTGCCCCCTTCAACGAATGAAAATGAGGTGACCGAACTCTTTTCACAATTCGGCAAGGTGCGTTCCATTAAACTGGCAACCGATGTTTTCACCAGCAAGTGCAAAGGGTTTGGCTTTATTGAGATGGAAGGGCATGAAGCGCGTGCTGCAATTTCCGGGCTCGACGGTAAAGACTTTAGTGGTAAATCGTTGCGCGTGAATTTTGAAGATCCTAAAAGCAAGCGTGGTGGTCGCCGCTAATATCCCTTCATGACTACGCGCTATGTCATCAAAAGACACCTTGCCTGGGCGCCATAAAAAATCGATCATTATTGATAAGGAGGATCAAATCACTTTTTGAATGGCGCCCAGGAAACTTCATCAACAGCACATTTAACGTTCAACATCACAAAGCTGTTATTCGCCAGACCGCCCCCCGCTCCCCCGCGACACGATTACCCTGCCTATTACCCCAGCCTGTTTTTGCCCAGCACATGCTATGCTCAACCGACGGCCATCAATCTGAAATAATAAAAAATACGTAGAGGGGTTCGAGTGGAAGTTCACACCTTTCTTTTACATCTCCTGATCATCCTGCTGAGTGCCAGACTATTCGCAGAACTCGCCGTACGCTTACAGCTGCCCTCCGTCATCGGCGAACTCTTTGCAGGGATATTGTTAGGGCCAAGCCTGCTCGGCTGGGTCTCTCCGAGCGAGGCCATCAAGCTACTGGCTGAGATTGGTATCATTCTACTGCTCTTCGAAGTCGGGCTGGATACCGACCTGCGCCGTCTCATGCGCACCGGAATGAAATCTTTCCTCGTCGCCATCATCGGTTTTATTGCGCCATTACTGCTGGGGTTTTCACTCGCCTACTGGCTTTTTGATCTGCCACTACTGGTATCACTCTTTATCGGCGGCACCCTTACCGCCACGAGTATTGGCATTACCGTCCGCGTGCTTACCGACCTGAAGCGTCACCACAGCATGGAGGGCCAGATCGTGCTCGGCGCCGCGGTAGTTGATGACATTCTCGGCGTCATATTGCTTGCCATGCTCTATGAGTTTTCAGTCGCCGGCGAGGTTAATGTTTTAAATGCAGGCAAGGTGATGACCTTTATCATCGCATTTTTCTTTATCGCGCCCATTGTTGCCAAACTACTCTCCATGGTAATCAGTCGACTGCACGAAAAAAGTGAAATCCCCGGACTCATCCCCACCATGATCGTGTCACTCGTGCTATTTTTTGCATGGCTGGCACACGCAATCGGTGCGCCCGAATTATTAGGCGGCTTTGCGGCGGGGCTGGCGCTCTCACGTCGCTTCTTTCTCCCACTCGGCGTGGCACTACGCAGCAGTAGAAAGTTTGCAAACCGCATCGAGCAGGAGATGAAACCGGTCATCCACCTCTTTACGCCCATCTTTTTTGTGATGGTCGGACTTTCACTATCACTGCACGAAATCGACTGGAGCTCCTCGTTTATCTGGCTCTTTTCACTCAGCCTGTTATTTGCTGCAGTTGTCGGCAAACTACTGGGCGCTTTTGTACTCAACGTACCGATGCGGATGCGCTGGATCATCGGCACCGCGATGATTCCACGTGGTGAGGTGGGGCTGGTCTTCGCCGAGCTGGGACGTGTCAGCGGTATTCTTAATAATGAAGTCTATGCTGGAATGATCATCGTCATAGCGCTCACCACTTTGCTACCACCGTTTGTGATGAAGTGGTATTATGCTCGCAGCTGACAAGCAAAGTTATTTCTACGACCAGTTGATTAACATCAACACTTAAAAATAAACTTTTAAGGCCTCTTTATTAAACTGATCAATATGCTTGTTAAGAGAACACAACAAGTGTCGATAAACAGTTCAAGATCCTTATCTTCATAAACGCTATGCTTTCTAGACGACTCACAGTTGGCCTGCTAATTAGTTTGCTTGTGGCAGGCTGTTCTTCAAGTAGCCCAC
>CALZIG010000017.1 GCA_945787585.1 uncultured Gammaproteobacteria bacterium
GTATTACGGTACTCGAACTGCAGACTGGTGCGATGGTTGAGCGCAGTCTGAAAAAAGGCGTTGTCGATTTCGCGGTCGCGGTCGTGGTTGGGGCGGATGCCGTTGTTGTCGTCGTGGAAGGTGCCGAGGCTGTAGGAGTAGCGTCCCCACACGGCAGAATGAACGATGTCGGTGCCGCGGGTGGTGTGGTCACGTTCGGGTTCCAGATCGCTATCCTGGGTTGCTGCGACTCCATTCAGCTGTAATGAGAAACGGTTGCGGGTGAAAAGTGGATTGAACTCGTTGGCGCTGGCGCTGGTGGGGCCGCTGCCGTCGAGGATGCCGAGGGTGCTTTCCGCCAGTTGCGGTTGAATCGGGTTGAGGTTGAGTGGCTGTAACATCTGCGCCTGCAACAGCTCACTGACGCGGGCGATTTCGTGGCGTGGCAGCGCGGCGTAAGAGTCTGCGAGCAGGCGATGGCCCGAGTGGTTGGCGGGATCAAGGCTGACCGATTTCCAGCCTTCTGATAGTGCGAGTTGTTGAAAGCCGAGGTCATTATAGATCCGTGCGAGGCTGGTGCTGCGCGCGGCGAGGTCCTGATCGAGCAGCAGGCGTGAGCGGTAGACGGCGCGGTTATCGTTTAAGCGGATCGAGTGTTGCAGATCCTGCAGCGCTTCGACGGGACGGTTCAGTGTCTGTTTGCGGATCGCATCATAAAACCACGGGGTTGGGTCCTGCGGGTCGAGCGACTGTGCAAGCATAAACTGATCCGCCGCGAGTGCATCGCGTTTCTCTTCATAATAGGCCTTGCCGAGATAGCTGCGAATTAAGGCATTGTTAGGATTCAAGGTCGCCGCGATTTCGATCTCACGCCGACCTTCGATGAGCTCGCCCGCGCGGATCAAGGCCAGTGCATGGCCGAGGCGCGGCAGCGGGTCCGCCTGATTAAGCGCCATCGCGCGTGCAAAATAGTCGCGCGCTCGCGTCACCTCAAACTGTCCGAGATGGGCAAAACCGAGGATCATCAACGCATGCGCCTGCTCAGGATTCACATCGAGCGCCCGTTGCGCCATTCGCTCGGCACGCTCAAGCGCGTCCAGCGACAGCAGCAGCTCCGCCATGCGCGCCAGCAACAGGCTATTATCAGGCGACACGCGCAACGCCGCCTGCAACGTATCGTGCGCCGCCATCAGATTAAACTGCGCCTGCTGCGCATACGACAGGGCGATCGCCGGTGCCGCGGCATCCGGGGCGAAGACGACCGCCCGTTGTGCCAACACCAGCGCCTCATCCTGCCGCTGTTGCGTCAGCGCAATGATCGACTGCAACGCCAGCGCCGCTACCTGATCCGGCTGCTGTTTCAGCACACGCGACAACAACGCTGATGCCTCATCCACCTGACCCACGCCGAGCAACCGATCCGCCTCAATAATATGCGCGGCCGCGCCGTCACCACGATCGATCACACCCGAGTCGATGATACTGGGATAATAGAGCGACCACTGCACCGCATCCCTCGGCGAGAGATCAATCCGTCGCACCGGCGCCATCTCTGCCTGCGCCGACGCCGACTGGCCACCCGCCAGCACCAACGCCCCCAACGGATTCGTCACCCGCACATGGCCCTCCACCACACTCACTTGCGTCTCGTCGGATGATACCGTTACCGTAAACTCCGTGCCCTCCACCGCCGCATTAAGATATGGCGTCTGCACCGACAACGAACGCGGCACCCGCGTAATAAAGTGGATCGCCCCCGACAACAGCTCCAGCCAACTTGCCTCCTCGACGCGGCTCGGCAACACCACACTACTATGCTCATTCAGCCGAATGATCGTCTCATTCGCCAGCGCTAACGCCGCCCGACTCTCACTACGGGTATGGATAATGTCATCTCCACAAAACAGCTGCCCCGGCACCACCGGCGTCCAGCGCAGCTGATCCGACGTCCGCGTCTCCACCACCCCCTCCACCGATACTGCATGGGCAACGGGTGTGGGGCATGGGGCACTATCAATATCTTCTGCGATGGTGGGTGGTGGAAATAAGGCGAGTAGTATTAGCAGCATCAACCCAGTGCATGGTGTGGGTTGAGAGAAGCTGCATGACCGCAGGTGTTTCCCTGATTTGGTGCGGTTATTAAAATTGATAATGCTCTCCCTTTAAGCAATATATTTCTACCGTGAATTATTAAAAATAACAACCGCTTATTATTTCGAAATGGGTGGTGATTGAAAAGCAACTGAAATTTATAGTTTTTATGGCTGCGATGGCTGCGATGGCTGCGATGGCTGCGATGGCTGCGATGGCTGCGATGGCTGCGATGGCTCGATGGCTGCGATGGCTGCGTGCCAGACATTTTATGTGGTTATCGCTAATATATTCGGTAATATCTTGAAGTGAGTTATTTGGATGTGATGTTGATGACGCCGTCCCAGGGTAAAGCAGGGGGGGAGTGTTTGAATGTTTCGCACAGATTGTAGTAGTAGTGTGAGGCCTGATCCTGCTGAGTTGTGGCGATTTCGCTAAAGTGTGCGGCGGCTTCTGGCCATTTTCCTGCGGTAAAAAGATTGCGTGCTGCATCAAATTGGATGCAAAGTTGTTGTTGTGTGTCGGTGGCATCGTTACGATGGCATAGCAGTTCGTGCAGTGTAATCGGGCGCGATTTACCCGCGAGCACAAATGTGCCGATTGTGCGGGACATAAACGCATGTTGATCGCAAAGTAGCTCATCGCTGACGAGTAGGCGTGTGTCGAAAAGTTTGTTCATGCCCTCTATTCGGGAGGTGGTGTTGACGACATCACCTGTGGCGCGATATTCCAGACGGCCGACAGCGCCGACATTCCCGAGCATGATTTCGCCACAGTGGATGCCGATACGGGTGGGTAACTGGTGCGCTGGATGCTGTTGGTTAAAGTGTTCAACGGCATCGAGTAGATCAATGGCAGCACTACATGCTGCATGGTGTAAATCGGGTGATGCCGCAGCGCTTGGCCAGAGCGCCATCATGGCATCACCGACGACATCGGAAATGATGCCGTGATGACGCTGGATGGTGGCGAAGATGGTTTCGTAATAACGATTCATTAATTGACTGAGCTCGTCAGGCGACATCTGTTCTGACAGTTGGGTGTACTGTGCGGCATCTGTGAACAGGCAGATACCGTAGTAGCGTTCGCTGCTGGGTGTCTGTTGTGCATCATCGCTGGTCATGCGATCAATTTCTTTTTCTGGCAGGTAATTGCGAAACGCTTTATGGATATTGTGCTGTTCTTGCAGGCTCGCAAGGTGTTTCCAGATCACACAGCTGAACAGGATTAACGGCAGCTGTATAAGTAAGGGGATGAGCAGTGGTAGCCACAGGGCCGACTGGCTAAACAGGAAAAGGCTGGAAATGAAGTAGCACACCGCAAGCATTAATGTCACCAGGATAGCGATGAGGGCAGGCAGGCGGCAGGCGATCATGCCGGTGACTAATCCCCACAGAAGCAGAATTAAGAATTGCATGATGGGCGAGAGCGGTTGAATGGCATTCCCATGCAGTAGATTGGCGGTCGCGGTGGCTGCGATCTCTACCCCGCTGATGTCGAGCCCATCCGCGCGTGAAAAGACGCTATAAAAACCATCTTTTTGTTCCCACTGTAATTCAGCGGAATACCCGACAAAAATAATCTTGTCTTTGAGGTTCTCCAGTTGTGCGCGATATTCGGGATGGCTATCGCTTTGTATGATCTGGTGAAACGGGATGGTGGTAATGGTACGTGGCGGACCATAGTAGTTGAGGTATTGGCTATGGGGTTCATCATAGATGCGTAAAAAGGCGAGTAGTAGTGCTTTATGTTTAAATGTATGTTCAGAATGTTGTGCTGTTTTCGTTAACGCCGACAGTAATGTGGGGTGCTCGGCAAACAGGCGTTTTAGCTGATGGATAAACGGGACTAGCGTCTTGTGCTGAAGGATCGTTTGCTGGTTTGTCGGAAGTGACTTAAGGTGTTGTGGTGCGATCTGTTGTAGCAGTGCGCGGAAGTCATCGTATGCGGCCAGGGTATAGAGCTGTAATGTGGTGGTCGGCAATGTGGGCGCATCTCCGGCATCGGGTGCAAAACGCCAGAACTGGCTCACTTTCAGCGGAACCTTGGGGAGTGCAAAGGGGGCCAGTGCCGCAGCGGCATCAATCAGCGGCGCAATCGGTTGTATGCGCCTGCGAATGGTAATGGACGGGTCGTCTGTGGTGCTATTGACTAACTCTTTTTGCACAAACTCAAACAGGATGACGTTATTGGCACTCGCGACCGCGCGGGCAAAGGCGCGGTCCTGCTCCGGATCGCGGCGTGTTTTGAATAACATATCGAAGGTAATGCTTGTGACCTCGGCATCATTGAGCAGTGTGACCAGTTGCGCATGCAGCTGTCGGGGCCATTGGTCAGGTTCGCCTGGCACACCCAGTTGGTCCGCTGAACGTTTATCGATAGAGATAATGGCAATTTCGGCGGGAGGTGGCACGCTACCGCGCTGATGAAAAAGCGACTCGAGTCCAGTATCCTCTTCCAGCTTAAGCGCCCACGGGCTTAGACTGACAAGCGCCCCGAGGAGTCCGCCGATGAGACCTAGGATTACCCCTTTTGGCTTAAATCGCACAATAGGTCCTTTGGCATCGTAGGTGCTGAGCAGGATTTGTAATTAGTAAGGGGTCGCCTGTTCATCTTGAATGTTTTTCTAATGATTGATGTTTAAATTTTTGTTCAATCTCAATGTATGATGCTATCTAAGTGTTTTGCTTATAAAAATCCATAGCATACATTATTTGTGTAAAAGAGGTGAGTTCGCTAAGGTGAGTGTAGTTTTAAACATGGATTATTTATCATTTTTATTGTTGGTCAAATAAATAATTATGATACTTGGGGTTTTATGGATGTGATGGAGGGAAGATGGATCGTCAATTAGCCAACATTCCGCTTTTTACCGGATTAGATACGCATGAGTTGTCAATGATTAACAATGGTGCGTCAGTGAGGACCTTTTCCCGCAACACCATAGTCGTTCACGAAGGGGATGAGTCGGATTCACTATTTTTAGTCCTCAGTGGGCGGGTGCAGGTTTTTTTAACCAGTGAAAATGGGCGCGAAGTCATTCTGAACACACAGGGTGAAGGCGAGTATTTTGGTGAGCTTGCTCTGCTGGATGATTTACCCCGTTCTGCATCGGTGATCACCATTGAGCCGTGTAAGTTTTGTGTGATCTCCAAAACAGATTTTCAGAAAGTATTATTGAATCATCCTGAGATTGCACAAAAGGTGATACGTAATCTCACTCGACGCGTGCGTGCGTTGACTGATAATGTGAAGAATCTTGCACTGCTCGATGTCTATGGGCGCGTCGCCAGAACATTATTAACGATAGCCGTGGAGAATGAGCAAGCGGGTAAAATGATCGTCGAGCCGAAACCAACCCATCAGGATATCGGCAAGATGATCGGCGCATCGCGTGAAATGGTGACGCGTATCATGAAAGACCTGGTCGTGGGTGGTTACATAACGGTCGAAAGTGCACGCATTATTATTCATCAGAAACTACCACGTTCGTGGTAACACGCTACACAGAGTCCCCCATTCTTTGTATACTTTATGGCCGTTAGCGGTGCCATGGTGGCAATGTAAGGAAGCGTTGCGCAGGCACGCGAGACAGGAATATGGCTGAGAAGAAAAAAAATAGACGACAGATAAAAAAAGAGATTCAGGGTGAGTTCGAACGCACCTTCGATGTGCCACGGCTCGATTATGAAAAACGCGCCAAGCCGATCCGTGACAAGACCAAATTATTTGGGGTGTTGGCGGCTGGCATAGTCTATGGGCTTGGGTTCGCTATTGGCATCTCTGGCTTGCAGAGCGGTGCCGTGGATGACAAGGTCTTTTCCAAGCTGGTCTGGGTGATGATGATCCCGGCTACCGTGGTCGGTTTTGTCGCGTGGATGATTATCAGCAATCGACGCGAGTATCCTATGCGCGAAGATGTCACCGGTTATATTCGCGAGATCGAAGGTGAAGAGGGCGCATTGTGGCGGTACGCGCCGATTTTGAGTGAATTTAAACCGGATGATCATATTTCAAAGCGGGTATTGCAGCGCTCAGAGGAGAAACTTTTTTCCAAAATTTCCCCTGAGGATTATGGTAAAGCGGTGACTGAAATCCACGCCATTCTGGAAGCTAGCAGTGACAACCCGATAAGCCAGGAGACGGTTGACGCCGTCGCACACAATTTGGCGCGCGCAGCCGCTTAGCATGATTTAACTCGTCACGCTGGCTGTGGTTTGATACTAATCAAACCACAGCCAGCGACGGATTAGAGCGAACTCCAGTCTGATTTTTTACGCCAGCGAATCTTGGGGATGATCAAGCCGAGAATCATACCGAGCAAGATCACGCCCGCCCCGACAATAAACCAGTCACGATCGCTGCGATCTTTGAGTGAGTCATTTTCCAGCTGCAAGGCTTGATGACTGCGCTCTAACTGACGCGACTGTTCTCTGAGTGTGGCGTTCTCACTATCCAGCGCGAGCGCATTGGATGAGATGTTTTTTACCCGAGTGAACTCCTTGGACTGCTTTTCGTTGGCGGCGCTTAGTTTATTCGTGGTTGATTTGAGCTCACTATTCTCTTTGGTGAACTGCGCCAGCTTGTCATTTAATGCGCTGTTCTCTGATTTGATGCGCGCGAGTTGCTGTTCTGCGGTGGCAAGGCGCTCTCTGGCACTGCGCTGCTGCTCCAGATAGCGAGTGATGACCCACCCCTGTGAGCCGTCGGCGAGACGTACCTGAGAGTAGCCAGAGTCCGGATTGGTCTGGAGGAGTTCCAGTGCGGTACCGCTACCGAGCATCCGCAGGATCTTGTGCTGGTTGCTTTCGCCGCTGCGCATGGTGACCTCAAGTCGGTCTGTGATATAGCGTGTTTCAGCATAGGCGGCAGTGCTGGCGGCACAGATCAGAAAAAAAATAATTGTTCTTTTCACTATCGATCCTTCAATATTTATGGGCAATATTAATGTGTATTGGATGATGAACAGCGGTGACCCATTTGGGCTAACCTCAGTTGACCACGATAAAAGTGCACCGCAATGTATGCTCCTAGCATATCAAGCATGACGTCTAAAAAGGAAGTATCTCGTCCCGGCGTGAAACTCTGGTGCCATTCATCGACGACACCATACATCGCGGTCAGGCAGAAGGCGATTATCAGGCGACGATTAAGCGTGATGTTCCAGCCTGCCAGTGACCAGCACCAGAGCCATGCCAGTAACGCAAACAGCGGTATATGGGCGCTATTATAGAGTGTCGTCTTGAGGGCGGCAGTGAACGGATCGACATTTTGGGGGGCCGTATCGCCACTAATGGACGACAGCAGGAAAATCACCCCCATGTATAGCAAGGGGAGGATCAAAGCGCGCTTTGGCACCTCCATTGCGTGGAGGCGCTGTGAGAATTGCCGCAGGCTGCTCACGTGGCGTCGGTGTCACTATTGAAATGGACAGGTTGGTTTAATGGTTGTTGATCGAACAGGACTTCGCCGGCTTTTACGCTGAGACGTTGTTCGGCAAACCAGCGCAAGGCAAGGGGATAGATGTGATGTTCCTGCGTCTGTACACGTTTCGCCAGTGTTGTCGCATCATCTTCCACTAAAAGTGGTACCGATGCCTGAATGATCACGGGGCCACCGTCAAGCTCATTGGTGACCAGATGGACACTGGCGCCGTGTGCGGCGACGGCGGCATCGATTGCCCGCTGGTGAGTGTTGAGCCCCGGAAAATCAGGCAGAAGCGACGGGTGGATGTTGAGCATCCGCCCCTGATAATGCTCGACAAATGCCGCGCCGAGGATGCGCATGTAGCCGGCGAGTACTACCATTGCAGGGGTGTACTGGTCGATGCGCTGCTGTAGGGCCGCTTCATAGTCACTGCGATTGTCAAAGGCGGTGTGATCGACGACGACCGCAGGGATGTTCGCGGCACGCGCTCGTTGCAGGCCGTAGGCATCGGGGCGGTTGCTGATGACGGCGCGGATCTCGACCGGCAGGCCGTCATCACGGATCGCATCGATGATCGCCTGCAGATTGCTGCCGCTGCCAGAGATCAGTACAACAATGGGAAGCATGGGTGTGTGCCCGCGATGGCTTTTACTCATTTAGAATGGGTGAGTGTCACGTTTGCCTTTTCACCCGGTGCGGACTCAATCGTGCCGATCTGCCACGCTTGCTCACCAAGCTGCTGTAACTGTTCGATGGTCTGGTCGGCATCGTCGGTGGCGACACACAGCACCATGCCAATGCCGCAGTTAAAGGTGCGATGCATCTCTTCGGCGGTGACATTGCCCTGCTGTTGCAGCCAGTCAAAGATTGCGGGGCGCGGCCAGGTATTGCAGTCGATGGCGGCACGGGTGCCTTCGGGCATGACGCGCGGCAGGTTTTCCAGCAATCCGCCGCCGGTGATGTGCGACAGCGCGTGCACGTCAATCTGTTTAAACAGGGCTAATAATGGTTTGATGTAAATACGTGTCGGTGTCAGCAGGGTTTCGCCGAGGGTGCTGTCACCAAAGGGCTGCGCGAGATCTGCGCCGCAGTGTTCGATGATCTTGCGGATCAGCGAATAGCCGTTAGAGTGCGGCCCTGATGACGCGATGCCGATCAGCGCATCACCCGCGGCGACTTTGCTGCCGTCGATGATTTGATCTTTTTCAACCACACCGACGCAAAAACCTGCGACGTCGTAGTCGCCGGCTTGATACATGCCGGGCATTTCGGCCGTTTCACCGCCGGTCAATGCGGCGCCGGCGAGTTCGCACCCGCGGCCAATCCCTTTGATCACCTCGGCGGCGGCATCGACATCCAGTTTGCCAGAGGCGTAGTAGTCGAGAAAAAAGAGCGGCTCCGCCCCCTGCACAATCAGGTCGTTGACGCACATCCCCACCAGGTCGATACCGATGGTGTCGTGTTTGCCGGTTTCGATCGCCAGCTTTAATTTAGTGCCGACGCCATCGGTGCCGGAGACCAGCACCGGCTGGCGGTAGCGATCCAGCGGTAGTTCGAACAGTGCGCCAAATCCGCCGAGGCCAGAAAGTACCCCGGGGCGTGTCGTCTTTTTAGCCGTCGATTTGATTTTTTCAACCAGCGCCGTGCCGGCATCAATATCGACGCCCGCATCGCGGTAGCTGAGTGAAGTAGGGGTTTCTGATGCTGGTTTTGTATTATCTGAATTCACGGGATCGTCTAATTTTTGGTTGTGATTAGGTAGATTTTAAGCGCGCGGCTCCGGACGCTATTCTAACGTAAATTGCTGTGCCATGCTCGTGGCCTGAGGGTTGGAGCTTCCAATGAGTGCTATCGCTGGGGAAGTGCGCAATTGGCTGGTACAATGCGCCTCTATGATGGATATGTTTAGCAGAATCACCCCTTATTTTGTGCCTTCAGTGCGCATGACGAGACGATCTCCAGGGTTTGGACGTATGAGCATCTGGCGGATGTGGCAGCGCTGCGCGTTCATTTTTGTGCTGTTACTACCACTCAATAGTTATGCCGCCGAGGTGTCAGGGCTCTACGAAACAGAGGTTTTGGTGACCAGTCAGGGCAGCAATGAGCGCAGTGAGGCGATTCGGATGGCGCTGAGTGAGGTGCTGATTCGCGTCAGTGGTGATCGAAATACCCCTAAAGTGGCTGCCCTGCAAGGGCTTTACAAGCGCTCGCTGCAACTGGTGCAGCAATATCGTTACCGCACCCTGCCACGCGTGGATGGACTGCGAAATGATCAGGGGGCTGGTGGTCAGGTGGCTCAGCAAACACAGGCGCTGTGGATTCGTTTTGACCCGGCGGCGATAGATCAATCGCTCCGCAAGGCCGGCGTGCCGGTGTGGGGGCAGGTGCGCCCTGCCACGCTGGCGTGGGTGGTGATTGATGATGGTCAGTCGCGCATGCTGATGGGCGCGGAGACGCTGTTGGAGCCGAAAGAGGTGATGCAGCAGCAGGCGCAACGCCGCGGCTTGCCGCTCTTCGTACCGTTATGGGATCTTGAGGATCAGGCCGCGCTCCGTTTTACCGATGTCTGGGGTAATTTTCAGGACGCCATTTTGAGCGCGTCGGCGCGTTACTCGACCGAGGCGGTATTGGTCGGTCGGCTTTATCAATTGACCAGCGGCTGGGAAGGGCGCTGGACCCTCTATCAGGGCAATACAACCGAACATTGGCAGGCCAGCGCACCGTTGCAGGGTGAGGTGCTAGCGGCCGGCGTCGATGGCGCGGCGGACCACCTTGGGCGTCGCTTTGCGATGGTGTTTGATGAGTCGCAGCGGAGTCGTGTCAAAGTGATCGTCAAAGACATTCATTCGCTTGAAGACTACGCGCGCGCCGCACAGTTTTTGCAATCGCTGGATATGGTAACGGCAACGCAGGTGGCGCAAGTGGTCGACACCTCTGTAACCTTTACCTTGCAGGTAAATGGCAGCAGCAGTGCGTTGGCGCAGACCATCAGTTTTGGGCGAACCCTGATGGAGACGCCTGCCGTGGTCAATGTTGAAGAGCGTAGCGATCCGTCACAGGTGCCGTTGTGGACGGTCCCTGATGAGCCAGAAACAAAGTTATGGTACCGCTTATTACCATGAGCCTGAGTGGTGTACCTAACATCATTACGGTGTTGCGGATCCTGCTGGTACTGCCCGTGGTGCTGGCCCTGCTGAGTGAACAGTATGGCGTTGCGTTGATCCTGTTTGCGATCGCGGGTGCCTCCGATGGACTGGATGGTTATATTGCCAAACGTTACAACTGTGCCAGTCGCCTTGGTTCAATTCTAGACCCGCTGGCAGACAAGTTATTATTGGTGAGTACCTACATCTCGCTGGCGTGGCTAGGGCTATTGCCGCTATGGCTGGTGGTAGTGGTGCTGGTGCGAGACCTGTTGATTGTGATCGGCGGCTTTGCCTATCATCGTTTTATTGGTGAGTACGATATGAGCCCGTCATTTGTCAGCAAGCTGAATACGGTCACGCAGATTTTACTGGGGTTTTTAGTGGTATTATCGATGAGCCTGTTACCGCTGCCTGCGCTGCTGATCGATGGCATGATCTACGTTGTATTAGTGACAACGTTATTGAGCGGCAGTGATTATGTCTGGACCTGGGGGCGACGTGCGATGGCCGTCCGTGTCGATGAAAAACAGAACAGAAGTGACTGACGATGGCTGAAGCGCAGAAGTGGTGGATCTTGATGCTAGTGGCGGGGAGCGGTGTACTGCTCTATCTGCTCGCGCCCGTGCTGACGCCCTTTTTGATCGCAGCACTGCTCTCTTATCTGGGGCATCCGTTTGTGGTGCGGCTGGAGAAACGCAGGCTTTCGCGTAACAGTTCAACACTTATTGTCTTTAGTGTGATCTCACTGTTGGCATTGATGTTGCCAATTGTGATTGTGCCACTGCTAGAGAAGCAGATTGGGGTGTTCGTCAATAACTGGCCCGCCTATATCGACTGGATTCAACGTGTCGCGCTGCCGTGGTTACAGGAGCATATCGGCTTTGGTGATCACACGCTCAACCTCGACCTTTTCAA
>CALZIG010000018.1 GCA_945787585.1 uncultured Gammaproteobacteria bacterium
GCAGGCTTTTGTTGAATTGAACATGCGCTAAGAAAACACAATATAAATACAATATAAATCTGCTTTATCATCTTATCATCCTGAAATAATGGTGGTAAGTAGAGGTGTTACCACTTCACCTGGCGTTTTTCAAACTCATCAAACATCCTAAATTTTCATAGAATCCACAGAGTATAACTTTTCATTTTTATTTTCCAAGCGATAAAAAACAGCCAAAACAATACATCTCTTATTGCTGTAAATAAGACATTTTACGCATAACATATTTCAGGTTTACAACAGTGCCGGGGCGTCCGAGGGGCTCATTCAGAACACGATCACCGGTTCATCACCCTCTTCCCATTGTTGATATTTAGTCATCACGCTAGTAAATAGCGGTGTCACTAATAATTTTCTCAGCCACGCCTGCAGGAAGGGGTATGGGCTATTTTCAAACCACTCGCTATTGACACTCGAAAACTGGCGAATAAACGGCACGATCGCCATATCAGCAAGGGTTGGGCGTTCACACAGAAGATAGGATGCCACTGCCAGCTTTGCTTCCAGTTGCTGTAAAAAAACCTCACCTTCGGCTCGATAAACTTCCATTGGCTGCTGTGGAAAACGATCCGCATATTTATAACGATCGAGCTGTGGTTTAAATTCACTATCGTTGTAAGCGATCAATCGTGCGCCTTCGGCGAGTCTTTCGGCACTCCCCTTTAACCAGTCTTGCGGATCATGTTGATGCAACGCCCAGTACATAATCTCCATACTTTCAGCGATCACCTGTTGCTGACTCACCACCAGCACTGGCACTGTCGCCTTCGGCGATATCAGCCGTAATGCCACGGGCTTATCTGCCAGCACGACCTCTCGGTGCACCACCTGAATACCGCTGACCCGCAACGCAAGCCGCGCACGTATCGCATAAGGGCAACGGCGAAAAGAGTACAAAATGGGATAGGTCACAGCCAACTACCCTGGCCTTTCAGCTTTGCGCCACACACTGGCTAGCCACGGCTGTTGAGCTCGAGGGACACCCGCTGGACGATAATAGTGCATCAACTCTACAAAGCCTGCTGTCAGCATATAATCACGCCAGGTTTCCAGATCGTAATAAGCGCCGTAACGACCCCCGTTCCAGCCTTCTTCGTTATTGCCGCGCGGATTGGAACTAAACAGCACCCCGTGTGGCCTTAGCGTAGCATGCAGTGCCTGTAATGCCTGCGGCAGTGACTGGCGCGGCACATGAAATAGCGAGGCGTTGGCAAAGACGCCATCAACATGATTCTCTGGCAGGTCAAGGGTCACAAAATCCTGCTGCCATACCTCACAGCCACTGTAGGTGCGCGCCATATCGACAAAGCGCGCTGCGCCATCGACGCCGATCGCAATATGGCCAAGCTGCTTAAATGTTTTAAGATCGCGCCCCGGACCACAACCGACATCCAGAATGGTAAAGGGCGCTGTCGCCTCCGCCTGGACTTCAATATGTTGTAATAATGCTGTGATGTTCTGCTCGACATCATGATCAATCGTGCCAGCGAAAAAATCCTCGGCTTTCTGATTATAGTAGTCCAGCGTCGGGGTGGTGAACTCATTGAGCAATGGGGAGGGGTATTTCATAATACAGGCGATTATAGCGTCAATGCCCGATCAAAATATACTATTGAAAACAATGAGTTCCTCAATATCCTTCTGTATTTCTTATAAAGCCAGCTATCAACTATTTTTCCAAAAACCACTGCTATGCTAAATATTATAAATATGTGCCTACTGGGATGATAATAAATCTCAATCACATATTTAACTTAACAGCCAAAAGGCCGACATATTAAGCACTATTATCAATTTTGGAAATAAGGTTCAGAGCAACTATGTCAGAGTCAGAGTATGACCTATCTGAAATAGGTCCACAGGAACTGGAACTGTGGCAAAAAGATCAGAAACTAGACGCTGATTTACGCGATTTTTTGTCTAAAGAAAACCTTTCAGACCAAAATTTTGACCAGCGATTTGGCGTTCTCCTCGCAACCTATGGCGAGATTGCCTACACTGAACTACTGAATTTTCTGTGTCATTTGGTATTCACGCCAGAAGTCGCTAAAACACATCTGGATGAAATCCTTGCACTACGTAAAATAATGTCAACGCAGATGGACCGGGCAGTTGACCTCCGTGTCGCCATGATGCACTACTTCCTATCAGATATATCGGACATATCATGTCTAGATAAACATAAAACAGTTGATATCACATTCTTTGAGCAAATGCAGGAGTCTGTATTCAAAGATGGACTGACTGGGCTGTTCAACTTTCGCTATCTCAAATCACATCTACCACAAGAGTTACATCGGGCCAAACGATACGGTTCAACTGTTTCGGCCATCATCTTCGATATTGATGATTTCAAGATCTACAATGATCAACACGGTCATGAAATGGGCAATACTGCACTAAAAATATTTGCAGATATTTTGCAGCAGACAATACGGAAAATGGACTCCGCCATTCGCTATGGTGGTGAAGAGTTTGTACTCATCCTCCCCGCAACACGGAAAGAAGGTGCGGTAATCGTATTTGAACGTATCCAGGAGGCCTTGCTAGCAGCCAATATTGCGCATGCCGAATCACAACCATTGGGACTGATCAGTGCCAGTGCCGGCATCGCCTCTTATCCGAGTGATACAGAAGACCCGGACAAACTGCTGGAACATGCCGATGCCGCAATGTATATGGCAAAATATACTGGAAAAAACAGATATCACTGTTACGGTGCAAACCGTAGATCAAGCTATCGAGTCAGAACCTGCCTGAATGGCTGGTTCACCCTGGGTGGTGATAAAACAAAACACTCGCTAAATACGATAGACATTAGTGAGTCAGGCCTGTTAATTGAAACAGACCATAATATCCCCGTCGGAAGCCTCACGGAGGTTCACCTACGTATGCCGGATGGGCAGAGAGAGTTGCCTTTTCCCGCCCGCATCTTACGCCATCAACCCGGGGGCGGGCCGCCACACAGTTTTGCACTACAGTTAATCGAAATCCCGACACAAGATCGTTTACGGCTACAAAATTTTGTGCGTGATTATGCTGAAAAAAATAAGTAGGAAAGTGACGCAGTATAATCTATCTACACATCATCCATAGCTGATGACAGATGAATCTCAGGCGATAACATCGCTTTCATTCTGACTATTAGTGATTAGCGAATATTCAACAATTCAACTTCAAATAGTAACGAGGCATTAGGGGGAATAGAACGTCCTGCCCCACGTGATCCGTAACCGAAGTCTGGCGGAATCATTAGTGTGCGCTGGCCGCCGACCTTCATTCCGACCACCCCCTGATCCCAGCCTTTAATCACTTGCTCCGCGCCAAGTCGAAAGCCAAATGGTTGACGACGATCACGTGAGCTATCAAACTTTTCACCCTTTTTATCTGCGGCATTATCATCATAAAGCCAACCGGTGTAGTGCACAGAGACCATTTTTCCGGGCTGAGCCTCGGCACCCTCACCCGTCACCACATCCGTTTTCATCAACGTTGTCACACCCACCTGCACCTTTGACGGTTGATCAGATGAGGAACAACCACTCAATGCAATGCCGGCTACCAGCACAAGCATTAACGGAATAAAAATAAATCGGTTAATCATGGGGATTATCTCCTGATTCAAGTCTAATGATGGATTACGCACTTATACATCTGTGATCAAGCTTTTATGATTACTCTGCTGTAGTGACATTAGCCAGCAACTCAGGTACCACAAAAAGTTTGTTTAACTTCTTCTTCCGGCCGGGGCGGTCGCATGTATTCAGCCTTACCCGCCTGATGGACGTACGGGGATTGCAACACTTCATGCAGTTCGTGAAACACAGAAAAATCGCCACGGTCTTCTGCGGCACGAATCGCTGCTTCGATCTGATGATTGCGCGGAATATAAACCGGATTCACCCGCTGCATCGCCGCCTGACGGGCTTCATCAGTTTGAGTTTCAGCACACAAGCGTTTACGCCACTGAAGTAACCAGTCATCAATCTGCGATGGTTCGACAAACAGATCCCTGAGTGACTTTTCCTGCGTGGAGTAATCCGATGGACGTTGAGTCGTAAGCTGCGAAAGCGTGTGGAACGTCAACGTGAAGTCGGCCTGATTATCCGCCATCGTATTCAACAGCGCTTCAATGAGCGGTTTATCCTCGTCCGAAATGGATTTATCTACATCCATCGTCAAACCACACTTCGCCCGCATGCCGTTCAACCAATGACGTTCATACGACTTAACATACCCTTGCAGGGCATCTTGCGCCATTTCAACTGAGATATCTGAATCTTCTGCCAATAGCGGTAATAACGTCTCTGCCAGGCGCGATAAATTCCACAGCCCTATTGAAGGTTGTTCGCTATAAGCGTAACGCCCGTGACGATCGATGAAGCTGTACACTTGATCATGCGCATAGCCATCCATAAATGCACAAGGCCCGTAATCTATCGTCTCGCCCACAATCGACATGTTGTCGGTATTCATCACGCCATGAATAAAACCCACCTGCATCCAGCGGGCAATCAATGCTGCCTGATCCTCGGCCACTGCCTCAAATAAGGCCAGATAGCGATTTTTGGCCTCAGCGGCAACCGGGTAATGATGTTCAATCACATGATCAGCCAGCAGCTTCACCGATGCCGCATCTCCTCTCGCGGCAAAATACTGAAAGGTGCCGACGCGTACAAAACTTCGCGCAATCCGCGTGATGACACCGCCCGGCAGTAACTGCTCTCTCGCCACATTTTCACCGGTAGTCACAGCGGCTAATGCACGCGTTGTCGGTATCCACAGTTTTTCCATCGCTTCACTAAGCAGATACTCACGCAGCACAGGGCCTAACGCAGCACGGCCATCACCGTTACGCGAATAAGCAGTACGACCCGAGCCTTTCAATTGCATTGCAAAATAGTCCCCGTTGGGGGTCTCCATTTCACCCAGTAAAATCGCACGGCCATCACCAAGCTGCGGATTAAAGTGGCCAAATTGATGGCCCGCATAGGCCATCGCCAGCGGCGCCGCCCCGTCGGGCACTTGATTACCCGCAAACAGCGCGGCTAACTCTGCAGCATCAATATTATCTGCGGTGATGCCTAGTGCCTCAGCAAGCCCTTGATTAAATTTAATCAGCGTTGGATGCGCAACCGGTGCAGGCGCACACTTTTCGTAAAATTCCTTACCAAGTTTGATGTAATGATGACTGAAAGGGATTTGAAGCATATTGACCTGAAATTAACCGCGAAAATGAATGAAGAATTATATACCATTTAGTGGATGAAATCGGCGAGGCTTATGGTTAACCTCCCTGCTTAAGAGTTACTCCGCTGCCATTGTCTCACATCTGATAAATGCGTCGTCACCCTCACCGAGGGTTTTAGTCAGTCGCGGCAGTAACTGCGCCATCTTATCTTGCAGTTGCCACGGTGGGTTGATGACGATCATCCCTGTTGCTGTCATGCCACTGCCGCGCTGATCCGCCCTTACCCCGAGTTCGAACTGCACTATTTTTTTGATACCACTATTGATGAAACGTTTTTCCAGCCGCTCGATATGATGACGATCCACCACGGGATACCAAAGCGCGTAGGTACATGTCGGACATTTTTTATAGCCTTTTGCGATCACCTCAAATACTCGCTCATAATCCGCTTTTATCTCATAAGAAGGATCAATCAGAATCAGACCGCGCTTCGATACCGGCGGCAACAGTCCAAGCAGACCCACGAAACCATCTTGTGCCATCACCTTAACGCGCTTGTGATTAGCAGTGTTCTTTTGCAGTCGCTTGACATCATTGGGGTGTAATTCAAAAAACCAGCCACGGTCTTTAC
>CALZIG010000019.1 GCA_945787585.1 uncultured Gammaproteobacteria bacterium
AGGTTTTCACATTCAGTGCCGAGTGTGAGCTGGGCTGTCATTGATGTTTCAAGACCACTGATAATGCAGCGCCACTGTATGCTCGCGCCTCTTCTGGATAAGTTGGGTATCGGAATAAGTGTGAGCGCAGCGTTCTCGCCGATGCTTTCAGCAAACGCTATTTTGATGATGCCTTTTGGTCCAATGGTACGTTGTGTGACGTTGGTGTTTCTCATTATTGCATGAGGAGGCATGTCCAGTTCTTCGCTGTTATCCGGAAACCTGTCATGCACTGCGTAAAATTGATTGATAAGAAATTTGTATTGCTGGAGTTGGTTCATCTCCCTTGATAGATGCACCATCTTGACCTGTTGTGATTCAAAATGATCTATTTGCGACGATGAAAACATATAGTTGCCGCCCCATAGGACGACAAAAAGTATTATACCAATAACGAATGCATTCTTTAGCATGATGGGTGTTTTCGTAATTAATAAAAAGAGGGCTACTTACCAGCCCTGAATGCTTTCGTAATCTCTTTCGGCTTTCTTTGAGGTGCGTTGAAGCTGTTTTATTTGACGATCAAATTGCCGTGAGCAGCGTTGATAGGCCCTGTATTGATCATCCACTACAATCACCCCTTCACGATTGTCTACGCCACAGGTTGCGATTTTTTGCTCTTGCAGATCGTTGAGCATATTTCTTGAAGATTCATACTTTGCAGCGATGGTCTTTTTTTCATCGGCATACTCTTCGAGCTTTGCCTGATTCCATTTAATTTTACAGTCGATTTGTGCAATGGCGCGGTCATACCGGCGTAGCTCTTTTTTATGTCTGTCCGTATATGATGATGAAGACGATGATGAATAATTTCGACCGTTATTTCTGATCCTTTGATCCAGCTGTCTGTTGATCGCCTGATTCATCTGTTTAGTAACATTGAGGCGGCGTTCATATTGTTGATCTTTCTCGCGTTGCCAGTTGATTAAATTCTCCTGCAAACGCGTGATGATGCGGGCTGGGTTGCCCTGGACTTTTGAGAGTCGGTAGTCTCCGCAGTAGTAATCTTTACCACGTTTTTCCGGTTTCATTATGTTGGCGTGCTGGCTAACATCGACCTCAGAGCTGGTATTGACACTTTTTGGCGGCGGTTTCTGAGAATATTGCGTTGCGCCATTCTCATCAATCCATTTGTACACCTTGCCTGCGTGGGTGATTCCCGAAAGACCCGTAAGTACTAAAAGAATAATGATATTTCTTACGGTCACTGCTTTCCTCCGCTCAGGCCTGTTTTGATTGATGTTGATAGCTTTAGATAGCGGAGGGGCAGGTTAAAACTTTAGTTTTTTACAGCATTAAACCGATGGCGTTTTGAGTCGGATATCTTTTAATAACAAAGGCTTATCATTTCTCTGTGAAAGACGATATGGCCTGGTCAGTACGTTTGAACAGCGGTAATGTGTCGAGATCAACCGCGCTGACAGGGTCTAGGTGGATGACGACCTCGGCAGTAGGGATGGTCTTGATGATCATCGCTTCAACCTGGTCTGCAATATCATGGGCCTCGATCAGAGGGATGTCATCATCCAGTTCCAGGTGTAGCTGGATAAACTCGGTGCGTCCGGAGAGGCGAGTACGCAGGTCGTGAATGCCGTGGACTTCGGGATGTTCTTTTGCAATATCGATAATTTGCTGGCGTGTGTCGTCGGACAGCTCATGGTCAAGCAGATCATGAAAGGCCTCACGAGCGATTGCCCATGAGCTGTAGAGGATGTACGCGGCGATGGCGAGTGCAAACAGTGGATCAACCCCGAGCCAGCCAACCTGTGACAATAACAGTGCCGCGATGATCGCGGAATTGGTGAGCAGGTCGGTTTTATAGTGCAGCGCATCGGCGCGAATCGCGGTAGAGTGGGTTTTATTGATCACATGGCGTTGAATCGCCATTAGAATCAGGGTGGCAAACACAGAAAAAATCATCACGCCAAGGCCGATGCCAATGGCCTCAATCGGCTGGGGGGTGATCAGGCGTTGAATCGCTTCCAGAATCAGAAAGACGCCGGATCCCGCAATGAAGGTTGCCTGAGCCAGGCCCGCCAGCGATTCGGCCTTGCCATGGCCATAACGATGCTCCGCATCGGGAGGCGCGAGCGCATAGCCGACGGCCAGCAGGTTGATAATAGAGGCACCAGCATCCATCAGTGAATCGACCAGAGAGGCGAGAATACTGACAGAATCGGTCTGCCAGTAAGCCGCCAGCTTGGCAATGATCAGGATAACGGCAGTGAACACCGAGGCACGAGTGGCCAGCTTGAGCAGGCGTTCACTTTCACTCTTACTGATAGGGTGTGACATCTGTTCGTGGCTGCTTTGTGGTAAAGAATTAGCCTGTGATTATAGAGGAGGCGTGTTTGAGTCACCAGACATTAAGTGCGGTGATGATGATATTTGTCGTTTATTGAGGCGAGCGCACACGATGCTTTTCCAGGTGAATGTTGATTAAAAGAGTTGTATATAGCTGTTTTGAACTGACCACGAGCGGATTAATAAGTATAATCAACGCTGGTTCTTTATAGGATGAATGGAAATGACCAAGTTAACTAAACAGCAAGCGGCCCCGGATTTCGCTTTACTTAACGCCAGTCAGCGTGAAGTCAGTTTGTCTGATTTTAAAGGAAAGAATAATGTCGTTTTATATTTTTACCCTCGAGATGATACGCCGGGTTGCACGCTTGAAGCACAGGAGTTTACAGCGCTTGCGAGTGAATTCGCCAGCCTCGATACGGTTGTCATCGGTGTGAGTAAAGACTCCTGCAAGAGCCATCAATCTTTTATTGATAAATACAATTTAAAGGTGGAGCTGCTGGCTGATCCCGATGGCGTGCTGTGTGAGCGTTACGGGGTATGGCAGGAAAAGGTGAAAAATGGTGAGGCAAAAATGGGCATTGTGCGTTCTACTTTTATCATCAATAAACAGGGCGTGCTGACGAGTGTTGAATATGGGACTGCATCGGGTGGTCACGCTCCACTCGTACTGGAAAAGATTAAAAAACTATAAGTTGGGTGCGTTGTACTGCACGCCAGGATGGCTAGCGTGCTTCAAATGCGCCGACATGCACGAGCGGTATCTGGACGTTTTTGAATAGTGGTAATGTCGTGTCCACGGTCATATCGCCATTTAGCTTGTATGCCATCGCCTTGCCCTGAGTCAGCGCTTGAAAGAGCGCCTGTCCCATATCAGCGAAACTTAGTTGCACTGGGATGTTTATTTGAGTTTTTCCTTTTTCGGGCAACTTGAGCACATCGGTTGATTTGATGGCCGCCCATGAAGTTCCATTGACCAGCAGGTTGTAGTCTAACCGGGTGAGGTCGATGCCAAAGGTGTTGGGATTCTCTACCGCAATGACAACCGTTAGGTCAGCGCCGCTGAAACCCAGGCTGTTGATGTTGACGTCAGAGACCTGAATCGACGGCATGGCTGGAATGGGAATGCGATTGTTATGGGTGGCAGGAATAGAGACGATGCCAAGGATTGGCAGGTCGACACGCACGTTAGTATCGATGCTGTAAGCCAGCTCGTCTCTGTTTTCCTTGCCATCAAATAGATTTGCCAACTCTGAAAACTTGAAGGCAACGGGCACTTTCACCTGGCTGCTGGCTCGCGCGTCAATATCAACGCCACTGTGTTGTTCACCTTGAGTAAAGGGTTTGCCATTGACGTTTACCGCGTAATCGAAACCGGCCAGTTTGATTGGCAGGGCGTTGGGGTTATCGATATTGAGCAGCATCGTCAGTTCAGCGCCATCAAATGAAAGTGCGCTGACCTCGGTACCCGCGAGGTTGACCGAAGGCTCGCGGATATCGGCCGCGCTCATGAGGGTATCCAGTGATGCGCAACCGTGCAGGAAAAGGAAGCTGCTGGCAACGAATAGAGCGTGGAGTTTGTTAGATATAAGACGGCATGCCATGAGTTGTTCTCCTGTTTATACACGCGCTTCAGATAGTGTGAGCATACCGCAGAAGCGATCTGTGGAATAGTCACCTGCAGATTGAAAAGCGATTAGCGGTAAATGGCAATGACTTATCATTAAAATGACACAGCGTCGCTATAGAAAAATTTCAACACCTTCAATCAGCCCTTCATTACTCTCTGTATTCGCTTTGACTTTCGGGTTGCACTCGAACAGTCGGGATAAAGCTACGTCCTGTTGTTCGATGAGATAAGTCCGTGCGTTGTCGCCGCGTGTTTTCGCGAGTGCATGTAGTCGCTGTTGTTGAACCGTGGCCTCTTTTTCAGCAATGGTGCTGCGGTCACTGCCATTGGCGATGCCGCACAGGGTGATGGCAAGTTGCGGGCGCTTTTTAAGCAGCTCACCGATCTTATCAAGATAGGCCTGCATCTCTTTGCTGAGGTTCGCATCACCGGGATTAAAATCGAGCGATTTGAAACGTGGCTTGGTCGCCACCCCGAACAGGTCTTTTGCGAGTAATATCGTGCCGAGGGGTTGCAACGCACCCGCGAGATAATTCATTGCGGCCATTTTCATCCCTTTGCCCAGTGCGAGTTTGATAACGCCATCGAGTTTGAATTGAGGGTCGTCCAGTCGGCCTTCAACAGGCAATGTAAAGGTGATGTTTTCATCTTTATCGCGTAGTAGGTCGAGTGCGCTATCGAGTGGCATCTCCAGCTGCTTGATGAGCCCTTGCGCCTTTTCTGGATCGCTCTCTTTAATGCTGAGTTTGGTCAGTGTCAGCTTGTTATTCGCCTGTAATTGACCTGATTTTATGCTCAGGTCTGATTCGACGCCGAGCCGTCCGCGGCGTAATTCGTAGCCAATATATTTTTCTGTGTAGGGTGACAGCGTGGGTAATGCCAGTCCGGTGAGGTGGGTGTTGAGTGTCACCATTAATTCTTCCGCGAGTGGCGTCACTTTGCCTTTCATTTTAATGGTGCCGTTGTCGTTGATGTTAGCACTCAGTGAGACAGGCGTTTCGGCGTTAACCTGTGTAGTGTCGATGCGCCCAACGGAGAGTGCGATGGGCTGTAGTTTGATGTTGAATTCAGGCGTGACCGCGGCGTCCTTAAACAAGAGTGAACTGTTCCCTTCTATTGAGAGACTATCAATGGCCAGTGCAAGGGGTGTCGCTGTATTTTCCTGAGATGCTGGGGTGGTCGTAGCAGGTGTCGTAGCGGCCGGTTCTGTTTGCGGCTTGCTTAGAAGATTGCCTTCACTGTCACGAAAAATCGAGCTGTTGAGATCTTTTAGCACGATAGCACCAATCGAAATACGCGCTGGGTATTGAACATCGATCTGCTTAACTTCCACCGTTTTCAGTTTTACATAAGTGTCGCTATGTAAGGTGGAGGTGATGTCGAGGTTATTAAGTGTCGAATGGCCGGTAAGGTTCAGGATAGGGCTGCCCTGTTTGGGGAAGGTGCCATCAAAGGTACTTTGTAGTGAGGCATTTAAATCATTGAGCGCCAGATCGGGTAGCGGGATCAGGGGGCTAAACGGGGTGATATCAAACGCCGAAATGTTCAGGTCGCCACGGAAAGCGGGTGTGTCAGCAAAGACAAACAGTTCCCCCTGGTAGTCGATCCGCCCTTTATCAATGCCGATGTTGAGTGTTACCTGCATGGCGTCGGAGGATGGGTCTTTGCTGTGCGGGTATTCCAGCTCAATCTTGCTGAATTCAATCGATGCTAACTGGAGTAGCGGCTCGCCGCTACTTCTTGATGCAATATCGATATTGCTAAGTGTAGACTGGCCTGCGATTTTAAAATGGGGCGCGCCTTTTTTGGGTAGCATGCCGCTGACAGCTGTTTGCAGTGAGACCACTACATCATTGATGACGAATTCGGACTGTGGGATAAGCGCGTTGAATGACGCGATATTCAGACGGGTGACCGCAAGTGTACCCTGCAATGATGGCTCTTCCGTAAACAGGCGTACTTCGCCTTGATAGTCGATCTGGCTATTATCAATCTCAAGTGTTACCGCCACCTGAATGGAATCGGCAGACTGTAGTGTGCTGATATTTTTTATTGTCGTGTCATCAATGGTGATCGCTTTGCTAATGTCATCGCTGCGATAATCGAGCGTGACCGCTTCCAGTCTGATCGAGTTGATGGCGAACTTTGGGGTGCTTGATGTAGCGGTGGTTGGCGCGGTTGCATCAGGCGCTGTTCGGGGAATGGTGATACCCGCAATTTCCAGCTGTTCCTTTGTGCGATCAATAATGATACGGGCGTGGCTGAGGGTGATCCCTTCAACCACGATTTCCTGCCTAAGTAGCGCACTCATGTCGATTTCGACACTGGCGTATTCTATCGATGTATCTGGTGTCTGTGCTGTATCTCGAGACGGAATCGTCAGCCCTCGTAGGGAGAATTTACCTGCAAAGAGATTAAGTTTGACCTCGCCAATGGTAACCGCGCCTTGTGTCTGTTCGCTAAGCCACTGCTGCGCACCGGTTTTGATCGCAGTGGGGGCCATTATCAGAACGACGAGCACGACGCTCAGCAGAGCGAAGAGTAGTCGAGACAGCCATTTACTGGCGCCAGCCGCTTTTTTTTTTGTTGAATCAAGGGTAGCAGGGGGCATGTTGATATGAATGATAGTGTTAGAATATTGGAAGGGGCATTCTAACGTATTTGCGACGGCTTATCTTCCTGTGATTAATTGTTCTGAAATGGCGCACACCCATATTTCGTGCACTCAAATGGCGCGTGACAGGCATGACTTAACCCTTCCAGTTAACGCGTATTATGGGTTATTTTATAATTAAAACAGTAGGTTATTATTAGTTTGATCGCTGGTATAGTAATTGCTAATAGTCTGTATAGTTTATTTATTGGGAAGTGCTTGTAATGAAAGAAAAACTGGTTTTAGTGGGCAACGGCATGGCGGGGATGCGCACCGTTGAAGAGTTACTCAAGATCGCCCCTGAAAAGTATGACATTACCGTTTTTGGTGCAGAGCCGTACGGTAACTATAACCGTATCCTGCTATCACCTGTGCTGGCGGGTGAAAAGACCATTAATGACATTATGCTCAACGACCTGCAGTGGTATGAAGACAATAACATTACCCTGCAGAGCGGCAAGAAGGTGGTGAATGTTGATCGCAAGGCGCGCAAGGTGATCGCAGATGACGGCACTGAAGAATCTTATGACCGACTGCTACTCGCTACTGGTTCCAATCCTTTTATAATTCCAGTCCCCGGCCATGATAAGGCAGGGGTGATCGGATTTCGTGATATCTATGATGTCGATACCATGCTTGACTGTGCCAAAAAACATAAGAGTGCGGTGGTGATTGGGGGTGGTCTGCTGGGGCTTGAGGCCGCCAATGGACTGATGTTGCAGGGGATGACAGTCACCGTGGTGCATCTAACGAATACGCTGATGGAGCGTCAGATGGATGCTGTTTCGGGTGAGATGCTGAAAAATGAACTGGAGGCGAAGGGGTTGCATTTTCTGATGGCAACTCAGACAGAGGAGATCCTCGGTGGCGAACATGTGACGGGGGTACGCTTTAAAGATGGTGCGGAGATCTCTGCCGATCTGGTGGTGATGGCGGCCGGGATTCGCCCTAACATTGAGCTGGCGGAACGCATCGGACTGCATGCTGAGCGTGGTATCGTTGTCAACGACACGATGCAGACCTTTGACCCACGCATCTATTCAGTGGGCGAATGTGTGCAGCATCGAGGGCTAACCTATGGGCTGGTCGCGCCGCTGTTTGAGCAGGCCAAGGTGTGTGCCAACCACCTCGCCGAATATGGTATTGGTCGTTACGAAGGTTCAGTGACCTCCACTAAGCTGAAGGTGACTGGGGTAGATCTCTTCTCTGCCGGTGACTTTGTCGGTGACGACACCACCGAAGAGATTGTGATGAAGGATGCTGCGAACGGTGTCTACAAGAAGATCGTACTGAAGGATAATATCATCCATGGCGCGGTGATGTATGGCGATACAGTTGACGGCGCGTGGTACT
>CALZIG010000020.1 GCA_945787585.1 uncultured Gammaproteobacteria bacterium
AGTGCTTCACTATTAATCGGTTGATTATTTTCAAGCAGCTGATGTACTCTCATTTTTGCACTGCCATTACCTGCTATGTCGATATCATCTACTTCATTCAAGTCTGATCTGTACATTACATAGTCATGCGCTGACTCTTTACAAAGCTCACTGAGAATACTTACTAATTCACGAGAAAAAGGATTATCTTGTGCGCTCGAAGAAAATCGTTGCTGCATAGCGATAAGCAGTTCGTAATACGAATAATTATTATGTGCAGCCATCTCTCTGAGCATAGACCCGCAGTATTCTTTTTTATTAAAACGACTACCACGCTCGATAAGAAAGAAATTTAGTGAGAACGACCATAGCCGATGTTCATCACGCAGCCCAGCAGAAACATTCAAATTAAACGACACGGCCTCACTGGCCTGATTCCGCCATAAAGGTACATTTTTGAATTGCGCCACCGAATTAACCACAAAACTTTTTGCGTCAGGGTCAAGAAGAGCAATCATTTCACATAACTGTGCTGATGATAATGCACGTGCTAACGCCTGCCTTATAGAGACATCGCGACCATGTGTTTTTACCAGACGTGCAAGCAGCGCAGAATGAGTTTTATAAATACTGTTCCAATACTTCGAAATAGTATTTAAACCCGATGCGTCACCCGATGATATCCAATCAGATAAATTTATAGACACTGGCCGACTATCGCTTTGACTGCCTATGACTTTTTCTTCTTTCTTTAATCGTAAGCGCCCCACGACGGTCTGAAGGTTAACGCCTTCAATGCTCAATACAGCATCAGCACTTACAACCTGCTTAATAAGATCCCCGTCGACATTTTCACATAAACCAGTTAAAAACTTATCACGTTCAAACTGGCCTGGCTTAAACGTAGCTAAATATAGCAGCGCATAGTTCCAAAAATCATGACGTGCCTCTTTTTCGGGCAGTCCGTCCGTCATCATAAGCACTACAAAGAACGCTCGACATGATTGCAAATACGCCGCATGATCACATGCAATAACAGCACACCATTCATACAGTGTGGTTTCACTGAGCTGCGCTATGATTTTTCTTCGATATATAGCATGAAGCATGATGCTGTTTATAATATTTTCAACATCGATTTTTTTATTATAATGCAGATCTTTCCATAACCGCTGCAATACAACACCATCATTATCGTTAATCGCATTAATTAAAGTAGAGGACAAAATTACAGGATCATGGCTTAGCTTACTATTTAGACCAGCGTTCGTATCAATAGCACCAATAATCACATTCAACTCTTTTGAATTACTACCACCTACCGTCTTTTTCTGTTCATACAGATACTCTTGAAACCGATCTAACTGAAATACATGCTGAATGGAAAAAACGGCTAGCATTTTATCGATAGTGAATGCAACATCGATACTTCTATTGCGAGAGTCGATTAAAACAGCAATAGCTATCTTCCATACATCAAGTAAACATCTGCGGCGACTCTGTGTACCGATCTGATTAAGCCCTCCGTGTAGAAGCATGTAATCCGCTAATTTCGCTAGCAACAATTCGATAACAATGAAATTTCCACGCAGTAGTTTACGACCAATCTTTAACATTACGTCATCAGATAACATGTCAACCAGGCGATCTAACGCGGTATTTAACGAACCAGCTGACTCCAGTAGTGTGATGAGTTCATCACACTGAAATTCAACAATTCGCATAAATCTGGACTGCATTTCCTTTTCACTGCCTATCTGACAATGCCAGGGAAGATAGCCATAACGAATATAGAACTGAAGTGTTTCAAGGTCAGATGCAACCGCCTGTAAAGACACTACTCCAATACTATCTTTTACTGTTGACCTGGCTTTATATTCATCGAGCTGCTCACGCAATCGACGCTTTAAACGCTCAGTTAATTCACTTTGGTAATCGTTTAAAGCGACCACCCCAAGATCGACCTCCAACCGCTCTATCCTGAGTATTGAGGTATCATTCGAATACCCATTAAAGACACCATCAACTTCACGAACCAAAGCATCACTTACGTACCCACTCAATGCCGCCTGCTCTGCAAAGGCGGCATCCTCCGTAGAAAACGAAACATCAAAAACCATCTCTTCAACAATGTGTTGACTATGCATTGACATCGGACAACTGCTCCTGCAGAAACTCCTTCAATTCATACGCAGCATGATTCGCTTTATCTGTAGATACAGCATAATCAGCCCTCACATCAAGCCAGCTTTTATAAATGCTTTCGAACCGATACATTTGGTCAAAATCTAGCCAATAGATATCTGCAAAAATGTGTGCGGGACAATTATTAATGACACTATCTTCGACCATCATTCTAAAACGAGGGTCATTCGTACGTGCTGTCCACGATGGAAAAATCACGGATATACGCGATGAATAAAAATTATCGTCGTTATTCAGATCGTCACCATTGCGTTGAATATCACATTCAGGTCTGAGAAGCAGATGATCTACGATGTGAAGGCCTTCGCTTTCAATATTGAGATGAATCAAAAAACGATGCAGTTGTAAAATATTTTCTTCTGCCTCTTCTCGCGTTTCAGCGCGGCCGATGTACCACCAGTCCCGTTCACCTTCAGCACTGAACATCATCTGATAATCATTATCTGGCGCCAAACTTCCCACTCTAAATCGCTCTAACGACACACCACCCTGTAATAGCGAGTCACTTATCATATTATTTTTAAGCGGCACAAACAGCTCAAGGTTATCGGTCACATTCATGACCGCTTGCTCTGCATCAAGTAACCGATAAGCGACAGGATAAAAACCATCCATCACATGTTCTTTAATATCACTAAGATCAATAGCCTTTAGCTCTCGACTACCACTCTCGGTCGAACAATAGTCGTCGTGATTCAATACTTTTAACCCAAGTTTGACAAGCGGTATTGTCAGCGAGCGGCATTCGACATGCTTAAAACCAAGCAGTATTGACAATCGAAATTGCAATCCAGCCACATTATCGGTGTTCCAGACTGGTTTAGATAGATTGACCCCAGCGGCGCGATCTTTATCGAATCTTATAATCGAAGCAAGACACGCGATCTTGTTTTCGACGATGACTTTGTCTAACTCACTATCCTGGTAATAATAGTTAAAATAACGCAACGTCTTTTGTGTAAACTTCTGCCCATAAAGCGCTAACAGGTAATCAAGCACGCGTCCTTTACGCTCAAAATAATTATCGTATTTTGATAAGATCGTCGAAATAGTCTCTTCTGGTTGAGCGGGGTATAGCAAGCCAACCTCTGCAATCATTTCATCATTAATCACCTGATAGCCATAGGTATGGCGCTGACTAGTATCAATCGAATAGAGTTTATTGAGCCGTGCGCAACTGGCGCTAAAGTTTGCCATCACTTGCTCAAACATCAGTAGATATGATTTAAGTTGGCGTGTTTTTGCGACCGCTTCTTCCGACTCACCACTCACACCGAAGTGGTTAATCCCATAAATTGCCGGGAAATGTGCCTGCATCGATGTGTAACTTCCCAGTTCTTTTACCTGCCCCTCAGGCAAAGAATAAAGCGCGCTAAAATCCTGCGCTACTTCTCGCATCGAATCTCGTCGATAGGTCATTTCGCAATAACGTTTTTTTACTGCGCTGACCATCACCGGCAACACTCCACCGTTGCGAATTAATTCAATCTTTATTCCGTCAGTGGTTTCTGGAATATTGAGCGACAATACAGCACCACCATCCCGACGTGGTAACACCTCATAATACTGCTGCCCGTCAATCTCAAGACTTAAACCTTTAATATGATCGACGCCTGAGATGCTATTAATAATAGTAAAAAGTGAAGAGACTAATACTTCATTTTCAATGTCATTATCTTGCAAATTAAAGAGTCCATGTTGGGTTAGCGGCCCCTCAAATAGCTGCTCTAATGAATTAAATGCTGAAATCTTCGACGTATAAGCATCAAGCGGAATATTACCAGCGACATACTCACCACATCGATAATATATTTCTGCCAATAACTCATCAGCATGCTGACTGTTATCAATTTCAATCTTTGCATGCAGCATGCAATCTTTATCTTGCAGAATCGTAATGCACTCCAGGTCCTCTCCGAGATTACGCTGCTGATGATAGGCGCTATTGATTTTAGCTATCAGCGTATCATCATCAGTCTGAGCATTTCGGCTACGTCTGACCTCTGCGCGATAAAGCCCTTGTAGACCCTTTCTATTTTCACCAACAGAGACCTTAACCGTGGACAACCAGACGTTATCAATCTCCTTAATACTATCCAGTAACATCTGACGTAAGTCATTCAGCGTTGTGGGACGACATGGAAATATCTCTTCAGGCAGATGGAGTGACTGGACTCGATAGTCGAGTACACCATCATCATTTAATAGCATGTCCGCCACATCAAAATCGGCGTGAAAGGTCAATTCGGTAATCACGTAACAGAGCTGTTCAAGAATTGTGACACCGGGATCATGCGCATTAAAGTCACTCCAGATATCACCAGAAATCTTTTGTGCTAGCTCAACACCACGCTCTTTAAGCGCAGTAAAACGCGCCTCATTTTCTTTAACAGATGCCCTCGAAATCGTCACTGATTCACGCATACCGGAAGCCCCAGTACAACATAAAACAGTCGATTATTTGAGTGAGAGTACACATATTATTTTTTGGTCACGTGACCACTTTCGGACGAAGAAGGGTCTATACTTTTGGCTGTTTCGCCCTTACCCAGCCACGACTCACACATATCTTCATCAAACCACAAGCGGGTCAAATAGTAGCGCACATTGACTCCTTCGCCATAATTACAGTTTGTACGCATCTGCAAGGTGTACTGTCTCCCTTCACCATGCCAACGTAATTTTAGTTTATTAGTAAACGATAGATAATAGGCCTGCTGATAGTCGATCTTCTTTTTAAGATTCAGGAAATTAAACAACCAACCACCGGGGTTAAACGTATTTAATGCGACAGCCTTCATCAACGCATATTTACCGGTGCGTGGACTGCCAACACCTGCCATCACTTCTAGCCCATGACACCCACTCAACACCTCTGTAATATCATACCACTCGCCATCGGCGGGAATCGTTTTGTGCTTATCATCGCTATTGGTACCGATACGACCATATGTACTAACAAAACCACCGACATCTAATGTCCACGCGGGATTATCATTATTAATGCCCACTCGACCTTCTGGGCTCAGGGTCACGACAGGTTTTGCGCTGTTATCAAGAGAGACCTTATTAAAAATCAACTTATCCTGATCTTTTTCATAACTGATAGACCAAGCTGGGTGTTGTGATGCGCTATTTCGAAAAAAACTCAACATGCGCTCATGATCACCTGCTGCTGAAATCTCAAACCCTTGCTCTGGACTTTTATCGAAGCCTTCATCAACCACATTCAATGATGAATCGATTAAATCACCGAACTGCTCTTCAGAAGGCATCGCCCCTTCACTAAAGAATCGTTTCAGCGTGCTTCTATTCATTTTTGCCATAACTCAATTACCACCAATAATAAGTGTGCTGCCGATTTCAAGTTCATTGACACCCGTTAATGCAGGCTTAACCGGCTCAATACTCGCTGTAGTCTCAATAAAATGGGAGCGCATCGGTACCGCAAGGCTCCATGGGTAGCGCGGTAAAATCAACGCTTCGTGTCGACTGTCGAGCGCTGCGGTATCTACTAACGAATACCTACCACCCATCTCTTCGGTAATGTGCAACATTGAAAAATTAGTAACAAAGTCGATATAGTCCAGTTCACGAATATATGACTCGATGTCGTCCGCACGAATAGACCAGCCAAACCGAGCCTTGTAACCCACCTCACACCAGGGACAGATGTAATCACTCACAGCGCGATTAAGACGATTAAGGTATAGTCCCCCGGTATTAATCCCTCCCGAAAATTTAACGGTACATCTCACCTGAATCTGTTCATACACCGGATTTCTAACTTCAATGTTAACGAATGGAGATGAAAGGCGCTGTACAAATTCCTGAATACGTTGCAACTCCGCACTATTGATCATGCCTCGATCACAACTGTCACGCGCATCTCGCTTCATAGCCGGCACTACAGCGATCAGGACATTGCCCGGCTGTGGCACCGAAGTATCACAAACAGTACTTGGAAAACATTTAACTTTATAAACATCAGGAAACTGTTCAAGTATCAAATGCTCATAATCCCATATACTTATCGCGCGCCCTTTGTGACGCAAACGTTCACTCACTCGCGTTCTGTAACGCTGCTGATCTTCTGCATCACGCCCAGACAACATCCGTCCAACTCGTTTGACTGCCGACAGCCCAGCCACTGGCTCCACTGCCCACCACTGCGCATCGGCAGTGATCATACTTATTTTTTTTGTGCTGCTTTCGGCGGGGCGTTCTTCAAGCACACCCACATTCGTAAAAATACTTTGCAATCCACTAAAACTTTCAACATCCCTTGAGACCGATGCCCGCAACCAGTATTGTCCCGCGGGCATCACTGAACTGTCGTTGACCATTCCATGTGGCAACTCAAGCGTGACGACTCCGGACATTAAAAAACCCTCGGTCGAGTCTGATAACACGCGATTAGCTTCCAGCGCTAGCCACCCGCTTTCCGTCAGGCAGCACCAGTGAATCGGCGGCCTTTGTAACGAACATGCACGAGAAACCGTTTCATCCAGATTAAAAAAGAGGGTCAATACCCCTGCGAGTGTTTGCGCATTCAGTCCGATAAAAAGATTTCCATCATCGTCATACTGCGGAAACAGCCGTCTTTTTCCCTTCTCTTTCGCCGGGAAGGCTTGCTCTATGCCAAACGGATGAAGATGAAAGAGCCGCTCTTTTGATGGTATGACACTGGCTGACACGTCTGCCGTCGGCTGAATCAAAGTGCGAGCCTTATAATTCAGTGAAAGTTGCTTAATTACAGGCGTATAAGGCGAATTAGGTACGGCCTGAGGTTTCTTTCGGCGGCTATTTTCGGAAAGTACCCGCGTTAATATATGCGGGTAATCAGCGTGCCCAAAGGCATTACCAGGCGAAGACATCTGTAGTCGGACAAAGCCATTACGGGTACCCGAGCGATATTCATAGCGTTCATTGAGCTCCATCTCACCCCGCGGGGTAAAGTAATCGATCGCGCTGACCTGCATCACGTTCTTTTCACATATCACTCCACCGCGTCCACTTCTAAACATATCAATACGATACTGCACATCTGATTTGTTTGGCATCCAGTGACCGTTCTGTAAAACGCTGATTTCTGCCTTGAAGTCGCCATTCAGTGGCACAAAGTCATACCCCTCATAGTGAGTCGCAAAACCGCCACTACAGACTGGCAGCTCTCCCCACTCGACGTCTAACTGCATCGCTGTCAGCTGCTTACTTGCCGTTTCCTGACTACCGACAACAATATAAGAGTGACGCGTTGGCAGAGGACCAAATGGGGCAAAGGGCTTGGTTGGGTCAACTCGTCCCAGATGGTTAGAGATAACAATATCCTTCACACCTTTAACAGAGACGTCGATTGCGATATTTTTCATGGTGACTGCATTAAGCAGTGAATAAGCAAAAAAACTGGATTCAGAATCAAGACATACATCTATCATTGGTGAACGACAGTGACGCTGCTCACCATGCAATTCAGGGTCGTATGAGACGACTGGCCCAGCGCTGTGCCCAAGTGAAAGTGATATTTTCAGGCCACTATTGATGCCACTATCATCTTCGATAGCCGGAGCAACGAGGTATTCTTTTACCTCCAGCCAGCCACTTTCTCCACTCAAAGCGATCGTAAATGGGTGTTTAAATAAGCGGTAGAAAAGATCCTGCCACGGCTCTTCCAGTAGCGCCAGATAAGTCCCATCATCGCCACCAAACGCTGCAACGAGATCGACAAGCCGCTGGTATCGAGCCTCATTTAGAAACGATTCACCACTCAGCAGATAATAACTAAAAATCTCACCGAACCAATTTTTGAACATCTCAAAGGTAGTAATACGACTGATATCATTAAATTTCGCATCAATGGCCATTGCATCAGGCATTAAAAAATCGACTGTAAGCTCAATCTCTCGCTCACCTTCTTGCAGCGCAAGGATTGGCGATGCCACGCAAAACCCAATCCGGGCGTCGGCTAAACCAGTCAGTTGCAAGCCGCTTTTAGCGCCTCCAAAAAGAGGCATCGGCGCAGCAGAAGTGGATAATTCCGCTGCTGACTGCGCGCGTCTATATGACTTACTCCGCGTTACATGCCCTAGTTCACATTCGGGAGAGATCAATAAATTACGCTGAAAGGAAAGGGTGTGTATCGCGCTGACGGTTGCGCGCCTGACCAGCAGAGGTGCCTTAAGGTGATACAGCCGCTCATCTGGCGAACGGTTTTTTTCAGCCGAAAAGGGGGTACTTTCATCCACTAAAAATCGAGTTGCTGTAGATACCGGTTCAAACTTTAGAAAAATAGTTTCGAGTTGACGCTCACGCGGGCTAGTTTTGAGGCAGTCTCGATAATAAAACTCAAGATGGCGCTCTGTAAAACGATTAAGTCGTTTTTGTGCCACCTCATAGAGCCGCAAAAAAACCATAAACAGGCCAATGGATGGCTCATGAGACTGACTGTTAAGCGAATGCTCCAGCATGTCCGCCACGAGTGTCTGAAGGTGGCGAATACCTGCCGTCATTTTCAGCAACGATGCGCCAAGTTGATCAACTGCGGCATCATGATCATTAAAGTCGATCGGTGCAGACTGAGAGAAGTGATAATGCTCATCTAGCTCACTAATACCCCATACCGAACTCAGCGCTCTTTCACCCTTCATTAGGGCTGATACATCACCTCTTTCGCTTTGCTGAACAACCTCAGCCGCCGTATGTAATCCTGCCACCAAATTGGTGCGAATCATTTCATAAAGAGTACTACGTAACTGAGCGGCTGATTCTGACGATACCGCCATAAGACGTTGCAGCCAGAAATCATATCTTGATGACAGACTAATGATATAGCCTGCGGGCAGACTCAGATCAGCAGTGCTGATATTGGCATAATCAGACTCAATTTTGTGCGCGTCAGTCGTCGCGATTAACGCCATGATGACAGCTTCGCTGGAATTAAATAGCGCCGACCAGTCGCCTTCTTTCTTATTTGCAATATTGTAATAATTAATGGTGCCCGCATATTCCGACGCCATCGACAACAGCACTTCAAAGCTCATTTCATCGGCATTAAAATAGTCAGCACGAAATGCCAACGGCTCTCGCTGATGCTGATCAGTGCCGTCTGAAACTCTCGTGTTAAAGCCGTAATCTTTCATTATTATTTTCTATATCGAAACATTAAAGACTCACATTGGACCCTTCATTCAAATAGTATGGATAAACAATGTTGCTTCTGCTGTTGGTCGTTCGCACGGTGTAATTTAGACAGAACCGAACACAACCATTAAACTGATCTTCAAGATCCACATCGATACTATTCAATGTAATCCGCGGTTCAAAAAAGAGCACCGCACGCGCGATGTCATCTTTTAATGCCGTCATCACACTTGCATCCAGCTTCTCAAACACTCGCTTCTTCAAACCACAACCGTAACTCGGATACATCACACGTTCGCCCGGCGTGGTACCGAGTAAAATACGTAGACTTTCATCGATATCCTGTTCATTGGACACCATCATCACATTGATTGAATTGACACCTTTTACAAACGTAGGCGGAAACCCCCAGCCTGTCCCTAAAAATTTCTTGTCGGTACTTATTCCGGCCATTACCTGTTCATCCTCCAATCATGACCGTGGGTAAACCCAATACGATACTGCCACCATGGGCAGTCGAGTCTCCCAACCTTACAGCAGGCTTATTAGTAATCATCACCGTGGCCGATCCTTTTACGATGGTGTCTGGTGGCCCCACACAAACACAGCTATCCCCGACGACTGCGGCGGGCAGGTTGCCAATTAATACTGTTGGTGCACCCGGCCCAGTCACAGGTCCGCCGACATGCGGTACAATGCCAGTCACCATCGGACAGGTATGCATATCGGTAATTCTTGTTGCGGGTGGCATACTGCTCCTCCTGATCTTCACTTACTCATCACACGGTTGCGTCTACAGAGTATTGTTAATTAATCATCACCATCGCGCCTTTTACAGTCGTCTGCCCTGATGCTGAAAGCTCTGCGGTGGCACTCCCTTCCGCAGTAAAACCTACCTGCGCCGTTAAACTCACATTCAACCCTTCAGCAGTCACATCGCCGCCTGAAGAGCTAATTGCAATTGCATCCATCGCTTCGATATTGATCCCACCTTGCGCTGTAATATTGATATCTTTAGGGCTATCTAGCGTAATGCCGCTCTCGCCCAATTCAACTTTGTTACCGTTCTGATCTTCTAACAGGATAGACTTTTCGTCATCATTTAGCACCACCTTGTTTTCACCCGGTGTTACGATTGTGATGATCTTTTTTTCGTCGTCAAATTCAATTTTGAGTTCTGCTTTCGTCACCAGTGCCTTAATATAATTTTCAGCACTCAGTTCATATGATGCTGCACGTTTACTGCTATACAAACTGCCTAGCACGACGGGGTGGTTTGGGTCATTATTGAGATACCCCAGCACCACTTCATCACCAATTTCAGGAATAAAAAATGCCCCCATTCCCTCCGTTGCGTAGAGATTGGCCAAGCGAGCCCACACACCTTCTTCTGCCGCAGCCATCACAGGCAGCTTGACCTGTATTCTAAATTCATTGACAGGGTCTCCATCGAGCTTCATCACCACGCCAACCTGCAACCCTTCGACACCCGGCAGTAGTCCTGATGCTGGGGGGGTAATCAGATCACGCTGCTCTGCAAACCAGTTATCTGACATACCAAAATCGGCACGCGTAGTCCACTGACCATTTGAGATATCATGTTCAACCGTACTTACAAAGACGTTACCACTGAAGCGTTCACCGACACCGACGAGTTCAATCATATCGCCGATACTCGCCTTGGCGCTGCCCTGAAACTTCATCCGCCCACGAATACGTGCCAGCGCTGATTTTACCTGCTGCGCCTTGGCCCAGTCACTCAACACTGACGATTCTAGTGGCACTGTGGACTGCAGCCGAAACTTATCCAGCCCGATCACCTTGGCGAGTTCAGCAGATGCGATATTGCCACTTGCACCGATTGCCTTACCTGCCGCCTCTTCACTTACGACTGCCTGCTTAGTGGGATCCCAGCCAACCGTCTCCACCGACGTCAACTGACTGCGCGCATCAAGATCAGCACTGAACTCCATCAGGTCTTCACCATAAGTAACCTGTAGCACGGCGGCTTTCGTACCATCCGGTGGCGCAACACTCACTTTCGCACCATCCACAAAAACAAGCATGCCATTGATTTCTGCACGAGATAGCATAAAGTCCCAATCAGTACTGTAATGCTGCACCAACTCACTGTACTGTGTTGTACTCGCACTTACCTCTGCTGTCAGACCGGCATAGTTTCCAATCAATGTCGTAATGACATCGCTGTCTTTGGAATCGATATAATTGGCGTTCTTACGGCCTACCGTCATTGCCACCGCTTTGTCGCGACACTCAACTACCAGGCGGCTGTAGTTGTCACCACTCACCTTAATCCCATGGCGGATGACAACACCTTCAAAAATAGTCTCTTCATCATCGTCGTAACCAGCATTGATTTTAATTTCAGCACCCGGTTTAAACTGATCAGAATTACTGACAGGGAAATCCTGCCCTGGCATATCACCATCCAATAAGACGATCTTTGCAAATGGAACCTTATTTATCGCCTTATTGACGTTAACAGAGACCACCGGAATATCTTCATCAATGGGGCTGCCATCGCAAAACAGACTCAACTTAAGTACACCACCGCCATCCAGATTTGGAGAATCTGCCATGAATCACCGTAGCGGAGGAAAGTGCAGTCGAGTACCGGGTCGGAGGTCTCGAAAACTGGTTAGATTATTCACTCTGGCAACCTCTAAATAATAGGCGCTGTCTTTATAAATCCTGTAGCAGAGCAACGGCAATGTATCACCTGCCTGAACTTCTACGTAATGTGAAAGATCTGGCGATGAGCGGTTTGCCTGCAATGCCTCTTCTTCTTTGCTAAGAAAACTTGAAAAGGCAAGTTTGATCTTGGCACGCAGTGGCTCACCGCTCGGTTTAAACAGCGTGTACTCGATAGACATTGAATCGAGCCGTCCAAAGAAGATCAAACTCCCCCACAGCAGGCGCACAATATTAGTTTCATGTTTATCGCCATCATACTTATAGACAATATCACTCAACTCTTTTACCTGAGTCTTCACATCGGGCACACCTGCCACGTCCACCACACCAGTACCATCAAGCACAATATCAAAATTGATCTTTTCGGCATCGACGCTGCCAAATTTTGTTTCGGCGCCAGCCTGCCCTACCGCCTCTTTTTTATTGTAACTAATCGAATGCGCATGACTGTAACTGGATGGGTTCACCATCACTTCAAAAACAGTCCCTTCGTCTACTGAAATCTTACCGCCATCATCCGAACAGGGGGACAACGCCAGTTTCTTTTTCTCGCCGTCAGACATCGCGACACCTAGCGCTCATCATTGTCTCGCAGACACTCCGCAACCAGCTCACGACACTCAGCTAACAATTCCTCTTTGAGCGCTGCGATATCTGCCAGATTCGGTTGTTCGCTGACAAAGGCACTCTGCTCTGACTGTACCGTCGATTTAATCACCAACTGCCTAACTTCTATCGTCATCGCCTCACGTCACCCTGTCAAAATAGTTATAACTTAATTCGATTTTTTCAATCGCGATCTCATTTTTGGTTGAATTAAACCCTTCCACTTCCCAGTTCACCGGAAACGCATTTGCAAACGACCATACCCGCGTCGGCTCCCCCTCTTCATCCATTAGAGAGACTTCCAACGTCATCGGTTTAACCTGCTCTATAAATGACCCTTCCAGCACTTCCTCGCACCACGCGATCAATGGAGAATCTTTAGACGCGACCCCCCGCTTCAATACTAACTTAGGGTGCTTAATTGATTTCGGGAGTCGATGCACAAAGCGGTTTTCACCACCCTCTGCGAGATCTTCTGTCTCCATCTCTGAACCGATGCCTGAAACCTCCTGAAACGAGGTATCTGCATTATCTGACGTAGCCGCAAACACCACCTTAAAATAAAAAGCGGGTAACGGATATTCACCGAGCTGTGAGGATGGTGAGGACGCCATTCAAGATACTCTTGCATAAGAAGATAATAACTCACTGGCAGCATGACAAGATGATACCGTGCCGCCAGTGATTGAGGTGCAGCCAATCTACCCGTTGGCGATCGTCACACCTTCGTGCACAATTTCGATCGTTTCAATCGCCGCCTCATTACCATCCGCCTTAAGATCGGTCCCGGTAATCTTGGTCGGCCACGCATTTGCAAGCGTCCACACCATCGTAGGTGCGCCTGCTTCATCGAGCAAACTGATGGTCACTGGCACACGCTTAACGGTATTCATTTTGATCTGATTGAACCAGTCCCAAAATTTATTATCAGATTTAAACACGCCTTTTTTCATGGTGACGTTGCTTGACTTCTTAATACCTGGCATTTTGATCGTCGAAAACTCCGGGCTATCGCCGTGCCGATATTCAATCGGTTGCGCCTCCAAATCCAGTCCAGAGACCTCCTGAAACGAAAGCACTTCGCTATCCCATTTCACCTGAAAGTAAAATTTTGGTAACGGCCATACGGTCGTCGATTGTGCAGATCCATCATCAGCCATAACACACCTCCCTATAATTTATTCAAAAAATATTGTTGTTAATTATCTATTGAAAATTAGCGCTACGATTTTTGCATCTGCTGCTGGAAGGTAATCTCAATAAACTCCGCAGGACGTGAAATTGCGACCAGTACAGTGACACGTAAAATGCCTTCCAGTATATCTTCCGATGTCATCGTTTCACCGAGACCAACATTAACACTAAAGGCATCATCAGGACTTGCCCCAGCCAGTCCACCGCGCTTCCAGATGCCCGTTAGAAAATTTCGGATCATACTCTTAATGGTCACCCAGGTATTGGCTGTGTTCGGCTCAAACACATAGGCTTTGGTCGCCAGTCGAATAGACTCTTCAAGCATAATCATTGTGCGACGCACATTGACATAACGCCAGTCGAGACTATTACCATCAAGCGTACGCGCACCCCACACCAATGTTCCTTCACCGATAAATGAACGAATTGCATTAATCGATTTACCCTGTGTGGTAACATTCAGATCTTCCTGCTCATCATGCGTAATGTTTACAGCAGGCGTGACCACGGCATTCAAACTAACATTGGCAGGCGCTTTCCATACGCCTCGCGTGTTATCCACCATTGTATAAACACCTGCCATCGCAGCCGCTGGCGGCAACAAATTAAGTTGCTCACGCATCTCTTTAATCAGATTACCATATAGCGGGCTGGTTGCTCGCAGGCTCTTATTTAAAAGCATCTTATCGGCAATAATCTCTTCATCAGATTTTCCATCCCAGGTACTGGTGATGTTATTGATCATTTCGACTTGCTGTGCAGCTTTTGGAGTGCTATTTTCATCCGCTGCTTCACCTACTCCTAACTCAGTACGCAGTAGTCCTTGCAGCACATCGGGATTGGATACGTTTTCAAAACCCAGCTCATTTTCCTGCACAATGGTGGTATTCACCCACGGATAATAAGCTGTCGCAAAATCGAGGTAGTTGATACCAAGCGCGGAACGAAACTCATCAATGCAATCGCCCGCAGGGTCCTGACGATCTTTTTCACCCCCCCACACATCAAGAATAGCGATACGGTTACGCATTTTTCCGCCACAATGGGCAAGCGCTGCCTGCTGTACGCTGATGCTATCCGCTGCTTCCAGCAGCACTGTTTCAGGCACGACCACCATCGTAGGTTCCTGCTCTTTAACCAACAGGCCAATACCTTTAGACAGCTTGGCTGCTTCCACATCATCACCGTATTTACCAACCGAAACGATATAACAGGGACCGCCGCCATTCTGAAAAAACAGCAACATGCTGTAATAAAGCAGGTATTTACCCGCATTTTGATTTAACAGGTACTCTTTTTTAGTGAGTAAAAAGGCGGCTTCTTCGAATGAATCAGCTGGCTTTTCTGTAATCTCAAAGCTTGCTGACGGCGCAAAACCGAAATAGTTATGAAATTCAGACATAGAGGTAATGCGCCACGGCTTATTAGCCAGCGACTTGCCTTTATTATCTGCTCTTTCTGTGTAGCCAATAAAGGCTGGTACTGCTGTCGCAACTTCAACAACAGAGTTTGGAAAGGCGTTCTTCTCTACGATATAGACGCCAGGCGTTTTCATCTGTCCCATAATATCTCCCTTATATACAGTTAACAGTTAATATAAATTTCAGATACAACCTCATTTCTGCCGTCGATGACTTCACGCCCCAGACGTGCAATCTGCGCCATTGGCAATCGCTTGATAAGTACTTTATCGCTACCGTTTTCTTTCTCTCTTAACTGGAATCGATAATTCGGATTCGCTTTTAATGACAATTTTTTAGTCGTTCGGAAAGTCAGCGCCTCACGCTGCCCCCCGACGGTCTCTTTTCCCAGAAACACGAATGCTGCATTGCTATCAAGGTCAGATAAATAGACATTTTCACTGGCCAGTCGCCCCAGAAGGTAGTACTTCCAGAAGACTTCTCGTTCTTTTAATCTGATACAGTAGTGTTTAGGTACGACTTCGTTATCACTATCAACACGCATCAGGTCATTTTCTGTCATATGGATATTCACGACGAGAAGCGGCGGTCGATACCGCTCCCCACGACTAAGAATTTCCGTTAGCTGGCTTGAGTCCAATCTTATGGTGTCGATCATAGTGGCATATTTGCCATCATGCAACTTGATCCGATCATCAATCAACTCATCACGTTCACTACTATCAAAAAAAAGCACAGCACTCTCAACTTCAAGTGATGCATCGGTTCTGCTTTTAAATGTCGTATCATCTGCGACCACTTTAAACACTAGATTTAGCGGCTCTGTATTATCTTCAGCGTAAAGTTGCAACGATTCTCTATCTTTCCTGTCGTACATCACGGTAATGCCACCTATCACAGGCTTGAGTAGCAATCCGGCGTTACCAATCACACGCGCCGTGCTCTCGGTCGGAATAAAATTTAGCCCGCGCACCACGCCATCTTCATAAAAGCCGTGCTCAACCGTGATAGTAAATAGCGAGGCATAATTGACCATTTAATATCTCCAGACCCTCTTTAGTTACCCAGCATAAACTCTGGCTTTTTCAACAAATGGCTCTGCTGTTGAATATCTCCGGCGTCAAACGTCACCATCCTCACCTTATAAAGCACAGAGGGCAGGTACTTTCCGCCTAACATCCCCCACATACTACTCAAATCCTGCATGCTCATGTTTTCAATATCCAACATGAGTTTTTCAATACGTTTATCTAACGCGGGTGTGTTGTGTTGATCCATCATGGGTTGACGCTGGAAATAACTGACTACCGTCGAAATGAACTTAAGTCCCTCTGAGTAGTTACTGCCACTAAAATTCCCCGCCACCATGACATAAAGGTTCAAATAGAGCGGCGCGCTGGAAACAGTGGAACGCACCGCACCCGGTGCATTGAGATGCGCCATTTGCTGCGGCATGGTGTCTTTTTCAACGTTTACCAGAAAAATGGCTAATTTATTATTGACCTGTACTGAGACCGAGCCATCCAGCTCCAATAAATTAGAAATCACCACCATATCTTCACTCAGTGAAAACGTACGCTTAATATATTGATTTAATTCATTGGCGATATGGCCAACAGCTGCATCAATCACGTGACACGCCCCCAAGCATTACATTACCAATGGTAAAACAGATCTACATACAAGCATGCCAAGTCACATGCACATACATAAACACCCAGATTTATCCATCATCGGAATAATGACACTAGCTTAATTATTTTTATACATTGCTGAATGCGGAACTGAGTATAGCCACTCTTTTTTTATTAGTAAACAACCCTTTACTCGCGTACCTAAACATTAATATGTGACATAATTTTGTCATCTGCCATCCATCTTACTATCACTCTGCTATGCTATCGATATAATCCTGCGCTTAACGATCATTAAGCCACTCGGCCAAGACATGCAGCAAGGGCCAAACATCGAATCGGCCAAAATTAGCCATCAAAAAATTAAATATGTTATTCGCTTATAGTAGTAATGCCTTTACCCGTACCAGTCTATCGTCTGCGCTACAAGCCATCGCTGAGATCGGCTTTGATGGCGTGGAAATACTCTGCGACCGACCTCATTGGTTTCCGGGTACGGTAGCGCCTGGCGAAGTCGATCGAATTGCGGCATTGCTTTACGAGCTAAACCTGACAGTCAGCAATCTTAATGCCAATACTGCTACAGGTTATTACCACCCCCACCCTGCCATTAATCACTTTGAACCCGCTTTAACCAACCCCGACCCTGAGATGCGTCGCTGGCGTCAGCAGTACACTATTGAAACAATCCGACTCGCCGCCCAACTTAACGCACCCTGTATCAGTATCACATCTGGAGAGCCCATCCCTGGCGTCACCAGAAATCAAGCTTCCGAAATAATGGTTGAAAGCCTTAAACCTATATGTGAAGAAGCTGCGCGGCATAATGTTAAAATTGGCATCGAATACGAGCCAGGATTAATTATCGAAAGCGCCGCAGATGTCATGGCTATCATGGCGCAGGTCAACTCACCAGCACTGGGTGTCAACTTCGACATTGGTCACTCTTATTTAATGCATGAAGATCCGGAGGAAACAGTGCAACTACTGGCAGGGCGTATCTGGAATGTACATGTCGAAGATATTAAGAACAACATCCACTTTCACCTTATACCCGGCGAAGGTGACTTACCTTTTAGTCGATACCTCAGCGCGCTCAATCGAATCAATTACCAGGGAGCACTAACCCTGGAACTCTACTCCTACCCTGAAAAACCGATTACAGCAGGAAAAGAAGGGCTTGCCTATCTGACCAGCTTACTTAATGACTCACGGGTAGATTAGCCAAGCACACACGTTGTCACCAGCTGTTTTTAAGGGTTACAGCTAATGATGTACTCTTCAATTAAGCATGCTGCAGCTCAGACCATCACCATCATCAGCCATTCCTCATATTCCCCAATACCCCTAAAGTTTGTACACATTTTTGCCGATAAAGTCTTTAGCGCACTCTGCCGCTATTCGCGCAGATCTAGATCTAGAGGGCCGCATACGATGGATAAAATGCAAGTACCTAGAATTGGTGAGATTCTCCTCAAAGAAAAGCTCATTGAAGAATCCGCTATTCAAAAAGCGCTTGAGGAACAAAAATCCAAAGGCGGCATGCTCGGGCAGATACTGATTGATAGCAACATCATCTCCAGTGAGCAGTTAAAGAAAGCGTTACAAATCCAGTTCAGGCACAAACTTGCCATCGCAGTCCTCTCATTCATCACAACCACCGTTATGCCAACATCGCTTAAAGCAAGTGAATCAGCCTCATTAATGCTCATGGGGCACGTAGCACCGACAAGTGCTGTCACCATTAGTAGAAGCGTCTCATCAATGGCTAGCGCGCCATCTAAAAATAGCATGCCAAACCTGATGACCAGCGTTACCGAACAGAACAACAATCAAACAGGCTACTCAATACACCTCGAAGCAAAAAGCATGGATGAGAGCGGACACCTTAGCCTCGCTAACGAAGATAATGGAAAACCGCTCCCCTATAAAATCACCTATGGCGATAAAGATGTCTATTTCTCAGATGGTGAAGCGTTAATTTCTGATGTCCAGGCCTCAAAAAGTAATAAAAAGATTGAAACCAAACAGCTTCTCATCAGCCCAGAAATGGCCGAAGACATGAACAACTACTTCACCGATACACTCACCATGGTCATCGTTGCAAAATAACCATCATCACATGCTCGGTCTATAGTTTTCAGCCATTCTGCCGTTATATATACATGAGAGCACGGAGCCATACTGCCAGTTAAAGTTCAATCGGCAGCAGATCTAGTTAAAGATTCCCAGGGATTGATTAAGCGCGCTAATAAACCGCGTGTATTGTTCTGTCTAATAATATTTTATTTCTAGAGGAAGGTTAATATCATGAATAAATTACCACTATCAAAAGTTTCGCTTAAACAGGCTCTCATTGGATGTGGACTTACATTACTAGCCGGTTCTGCTGTAGCAGCACCAACAGGAAGCGTAACGCCAGGCGGAAATATCCCAGGCATTCTTGATGTGACCTTGACCGATGATGCAGGTATCGCAGCACTCGACCTAACCATCAACGAACCAAACAGACTGATCACCACTGTCAACGAACGTACCAATAACAAAAATGGCTACACTGTTACATTAACCTCTTTAAATGGCACAACCTCAGGTGTGTTCTTAGGTGCCGTTGATGCGGAAACCCTTCCTTACACGATGACCTACAATGGCGTTGCTGTTGCCCTCGTCGCAGGCTCTGCTACCGTCACTGATGTCAATGCCAAGACCTTAGGCACCGGTGTAGATAAAGCCCTAAGAATTGCATACGACGGCACCGCTGTGTTTCTAGCGCCTGATGCATATGCAGACACGCTTACCTTCACCATCGCTGCTAAATAATTACGCAATAAATAAGCGACAGTAACAATCGGCCTGGTAATTGTCACGATTACCAGGCCGACTTCATAGAAGGAACCACTATGTCACTCTCGATTGCGCTACGCATAACTTTGGTTGCGATCGCTGTAAGCATCAGCCTACCCGCACAAGCATTCAAACTAATACCCATCAAAGTCGATTTTTCCCCTACCGGCAAAAATGCGACCCAGGTTTTTAAACTGGAAAATGACAGCGACACGGCCATTGCCGTACAAGTGTCTGCATTAAGCCGGGAAATGGATATCAACGGCAAGGAGAGCTACCAAAACGCTGACAAAGATTTTATTATATTTCCACCACAAATGGTGATCTCCCCACATAAAACACAGACTGTCCGCGTACAGTGGGCTGGCAATGTAGCGCCCAGTCAGGAGCTATCATATCGACTGGTTGCAGAACAATTACCCATTGCCCTTAGTCGTGAAGCTTCCAATGGTGCACATGTAAACATCCTGATGCGTTATCTCGGCGCAATTTATATTGTTCCTGAGAATGCAAAGCACAACATCGTTGTCAACCGCATAGAAAAAGAACAAACCAGTAATGGTAATACAAACTTACTGCTTACCGTTGAGAACCAGGGAAATTCACATGCCATTTTAGGTGATCTATCGATAGAAGTTCCCACCGGTCGCAACATTAAAGGTGTAAGCGAAAAAATCAAACTGCCACCTTCAAACCTGGAGGGCATGAACGGCGAAAATATTCTTGCCGGTCATAAACGCCGATTTTCAATACCATGGCCTAATCAACTGTTGTCAGTTCCAGAAAAGGTAAAACTGGAATTCACACCATGGCGCTAATTTATAAAACCAGCATGCGTATAAAGCACCTCACTTACATGATAACGGAGCAAAACTAAAACCATGGCAACCATGACATAACTGAAGAGCACAACGTGAATACGGAAACGTTTTGTGCGCAAAAGGAGAATACTCACAAAGGAACTGATGCCCGATCACGTTGGAAATGGAACATAACCTGCCAACTATCATGCCTTCTTATGTTTACGTTTTTATTATTCGAACAATCGCATGCAGATGAAAACATGCAACTGTTCGAAGAAGTTTTTGGCAAACAACCCGTGCAGAGAGATCAACGGATTTCCGTACCATTGATTGTTGAACTGGCCCAGGTAGGGAGCATTGAAATCTTGATCAACGGACAATATGAAGTGCTTAAAATTGACACCCTCGGGTTTTCTTCGAAGATAGGCCATCTACTTCAGAAAGAAACCCTACAGCAGCTTATTGCCCTCTCAAACCAGTCCGATGACATCGACACCAACCCCCTACACGATATGGGGATCGATCTTTACTTCGACAACCAGGAACTTGAACTGCACGTAGCCATTGCACCTAAGGCACGAAAAACTATTATCAGCGCACTCTATACGCGCAACCCTCCCTACCCAATATCGCAAGCATTAGCGGTGAGTCCTGTCAGCGCTTATATGAACATGCGTTTAGGCGTCGATTACTATCACAAAGACAACGGTACTTTTGATGGACGCCAGCCTACCATTGCTTCATTTGAACAAGCCTTACGTGTTAAGGACTGGGTGCTGGAAGCAGACACACGCTATCTTGAAGGTGATAGCTCTCAATGGCAGCGCGGTAATATCCGCGCTGTGCATGATGATACGAAGCGAATGTGGCGCTATGCATTCGGTGATCTCACTTATCCAACTGCAGGTATCCAGCAGTTTCAGCCTATGGCAGGCTTCACACTTGCACGTAATTTCTCGTTACAACCTTATCGTGTCACCACACCCACTGGCAATGCGAATCTATTTTTAAACAATGAGTCAACGGTTGAGGTATTAGTCAATAACAATGTTATTCGAGTGCTTAGGTTACCTGCCGGTTCTCATAATATTCAGGACTTCCCCTCCACAAGTGGTATCAATGATATCCAGTTGAGAATTACAGACAGCGTTGGCCGTACTGAAACCATTGAAGTCCCTTTTCTTTTTGATAGCACCTTATTAACGCCACAACTGAGTGAATATAGCTACAACATCGGACTGCCTTCAAAAATAGTCAATGGCCATTATGAATACGATGAAGAGCTTCCAACAGTATCTCTCTTTCACCGTAAAGGTATCACATCTGAAATCACACTGGGAGCAGGACTACAGGCAAATAAAAAGCAGAAAATGTCTAACCTTGAAAGCATCTGGGCGACTCAAAACGGAACTTTCAGACTAGACCTGGGAATCAGCTATATACGTTCACTTGGCACCAGTCATCGCACTCGCATGCAGTACCGATATTATGATGCAAGTCATCACAACAAAGCAGACCACCAATGGACATTTCAATTTGATTACACAGGCCAACATTATTCAGCGTTAGGCAACCTGACACCCGATAACACGATCACCTATGATGTCACAGGTAATTATAGTCGTCGCATCGGTCTGAACTCTGCAGGCGGCATTGGTGCAAATTATCAGATAATGCGTCAGGGCCGGCCTAATGACCATAGTCTCGGACTATTTTTGCATCATTCATTTGCCCGAGAATTAGGTGGTCGCATTAGTGTTGAAAAACAGCGTAGAAGCGGTGATAAGGACTATCGTGTGTTCCTGAGCATGACCTGGACACCTTCTAAAAAATATCGATCAATAACGGCGACCCACGACACACTCAATGACACCACAAGAATCAGGTGGGAGCAGGTATCCCCTGAAAAAGTAGGTGGAGTAAACCTGTCACTAGGCGCTGTGAAAACACCAAACGAACACAGTCTGTCCGGCCGCATCAATCATCTTGGTTATCTTAGTGAAACCAGTCTGGCAAGTAATATCGTTAGCACTGAAAACCAGTCTGCCGAAGGCCATCAAGTGACCAGCCTCACCTTTGGCACAGCACTTGTCTATGCACAAGGCGCGACATCAATCACGCGGCCTGTTGCCGATAGCTTTGCAATTGTGGTTCCACATTCAAATTTAGACACGATGCAGATAGGTGTAAACCAGTCTGGCGATCGCTATGCTGCAAGCTCTAGCCGCATCAGCGCTGCTGTCATTCCAGACCTGACCTCTTATCTGGCCCACGGCGTCAACATCGACGTGCCCAATCTACCCCTCGGTTATGACCTCGGGGACGAATCATTTGTACTCTTACCTGCCTATAAAAGCGGTACTGTCGTCCATATCGGTACTGATGCCACTGTATTACTCGGTGGGATACTTGAACGCTCAGATGGTACCCCTATCAGTCTTCAAGCCGGTGAACTATTCAATCCTGACAATCCAGACTGGGAACCCAAAATACTGTTCACCAATCGCAGTGGAATCTTCAGAATTGAAGGACTAAGCCCCGGCCAGTATAAATTACGAATGTTCAACAACCAGGACCGACTTACCAAAATAGAAATTCCTGCAAATACCGCAGGCTATTTTGACATCGGAACACTTACGTTAACCACGCCGACGGTGCATTAATAACATGTCAAATATCAACCAAAGCAAAGGCAATCGACTGTTGATGATAGTATCCATCATCACGCTCGTCATGTTGATGCTTGTGGCATATTCAGCAGAGGCTTGCAAACTCCGAATAAACAATATCCCACCCGTCACTTTCGAGGGGGGCACAGGTACCGGGTATGAATCATTTGATACTGCAAACTATCCCCAGTCAATACCATTAACGATAAGAAACAATAGCAGACAGGCCTGCGACTATTTCATCACCTTCAGCGAA